>JACFNY010000082.1 GCA_019454625.1 Sphingomonadaceae bacterium | reverse complement strand
CAGCGCTATTCGCGCGGCCACACCACCTCGAAACTGGAGAAGGTCGGCGCGGCGCCGAACCGGCGCGGCACCACCGTCGCGTTCCACCCGGACCCGGAAATCTTTGGCGACAAGGCGACGTTCCGCCCTGCCCGCCTCTACCGGCTCGCGCGCTCGAAGGCCTATCTGTTCGGCGGCGTCGAGATCCGCTGGTCGTGCGATCCCGAACTCATCAGCGACGACACGCCCGCGGCCGCGGTGTTCCAGTTCCCCGGCGGCCTTGCCGACCACCTCGCCGAACAGCTCGGCGACCGCGACTGCGCGACCAACGAGTTCTTCTCCGGGCGCGCCGAGTTCCCGGATTCGCAAGGGTCCGCCGAATGGGCCGTCGCGTGGCCGCTCTACGGGGAAGGCTCGGCGAGCTACTATTGCAACACCATCCCGACGCCCGCGGGCGGCACGCACGAGGCGGGCCTGCGCACCGCGCTCGTCAAGGGCATCCGCGCCTTCGCGGGCCTCGTCGGGCAGAAGAAGGGCGAAGGCCTCACCGCCGAGGACGTGCTTTCGGGCGCGGAGATCATGCTCTCCGTGTTCATCCGCGAACCGCAGTTCCAGAGCCAGACCAAGGACCGGCTGACGAGCCCGGAGGCCGCGAAGTTCGTGGAAGCCGCGGTCAAGGACCATTTCGACCACTTCCTCGCCGACAACATGGAGCGCGGCCGCGCGCTCCTCGGCTTCGCGCTCGAACGCATGGACGAGCGGCTGAAGCGCCGCGCCGAGAAGGAGATCAAGCGCAAGACCGCGACGAGCGCGCGCCGCCTGCGCCTGCCCGGCAAGCTCACCGACTGCGCGGCGGATGCGCCCGAGGGCACCGAGCTTTTCATCGTCGAGGGCGATTCGGCGGGCGGCTCGGCCAAGCAGGCGCGCGACCGCAAGACGCAGGCGATCCTGCCCATCCGCGGCAAGATCCTGAACGTCGCCTCGGCGAACAGCCAGAAGATCGGCGCCAACCAGGAGATCGCCGATCTCATCCAGGCGCTCGGCTGCGGCACGCGCGACCGCTTCGATCCCGATGCGCTGCGCTACGACCGCGTCGTCATCATGACCGACGCCGACGTCGACGGCGCCCACATCGCAACGCTGCTGATGACCTTCTTCTTCCAGGAGATGGCGGGCCTCGTGAAGAACGGCCACCTCTACCTCGCGCAGCCGCCGCTCTACCGCCTGTCGCAGGGCGGCAAGGTCGCCTACGCGCGCGACGACGCGCACAAGGACGAACTCCTCGCGGGCGACTTCGCCGGGCGCGGCAAGGTGGAGATCGGCCGCTTCAAGGGCCTCGGCGAGATGTCGCCCATGCAGCTCCGCGAGACCACGATGGACCCCGAAAAGCGCACGCTGATCCGCGTGACGCTGCCCGACACCTACGAGGAGCGCGCGCCCGTGGTCGATCTCGTCGACCGCCTGATGGGCCGCAACCCGGAGCACCGCTTCAACTTCATTCAGGAACGCGCCGCCAGCGTTTCCGAAGACGCGATCGACGTTTAGTCGGAAAGCGCCGCCACCAGATCGCGCACCTTCTTCTGCCGCCACTGCGCGCTCGGGGCGATCAGCCAGTAGGCCTCGTCGGAAGGCTTCGGCTCCATGACGACGGCGAGCCGCCCGGCGGCGATGTCGGCCTCGGCCAGCACCAGCGGCACGCGCGCGATGCCGTAGCCGGAAACCGCGCTGTCGATGGCGAGCCCGGCGTCGGCGACGCCGAGGCTGGCGTTACGGTCGGCCATGTGGAGGCCGTGCGCCTCGAACCAGCCGCGCCAGTCCGCGGACGGGTGCTCGATGAGCGGCTGCGCGGCGACTTCCGAGACGATCTTCACGTTCGCGGAGATCTCCGGCGCCGCCACCAGCGCGACCGTACCCGGCGCGATCAGCTTGCCGCTCAGTTCCTCCTCGGCGGGCATCGCGCCGAAGAAGACCGCCGCGTCGAGATTGGCGGCGTTGAAATCGACCGGCCCGTCCGAGGGGAGGATCGTCACCTGCCGCGCAGGCGTCGACGCCTTGATGAGGCCGAGCCGCGGCGCCAGCCACTTGCCGATGAAGTCGCGCGGCGCGGCGATGGTCAGGCGTTCCTCGCCCTGCCCGGCCTGCATGATCGCGACGGCTTCCTCCAGTTTCGCGAAGCCTTCGCGCAGCGCAGGCAGGCTGCGCACCGCCTCGTCGGTGAGTTCGAGGTTCCGCGTCATGCGCCGGAACAGCACGGTGCCGAGCACGTCCTCCAGCGTCCGGATCTGCTGGCCCACGGCGGCGGGCGTCACCGCAAGCTCGTCCGCCGCCTTGGTGAACGACAGGTGCCGTGCCGCCGCGTCGAAGACGCGCAGGGCATTCAGGGGCAGCAGGGTCCGCTTCATGGCCGCGACGATTACAGGGCGCGCGCCGGGCGATCAAACGCGAAAACTCACGGTTAACCCGAATTTTACCATAAGCGCGCTAAACGGGCTCCGTGCCTAGCGGCACACCTTACCTCCCCTAGCTGGATTTCCAGCCGACTGATTTTTCAAGGGCCGCCCGGTCGTATCCGGCGGCCTTTTTCTTTTCGGCGCCGCTGCCGTTTCGAGGCCGCGCTTGTTCCCGCATCACGGAGCGGGTATCGCGCCGGGGATGTCCGAAAACGCCGCCATCGTTCTCCTGTCCGGAGGGCTCGATTCCGTCACGTGCGCCGCCATCGCGCACGCGGACGGATATGCCGTGCACGCGCTCACCATCGACTACAACCAGCGTCACCGCGTGGAGCTGGACGCGGCGCGGCGGGCAGCGGCGCGCTATGCGGTGCGGCACATCGTGCTGCCGCTCGACCTCCGGGCGTTCGGCGGCTCGGCGCTCACGGGCGACATCGCCGTGCCGAAGGGCGACGGCCCCGTGGACAGCGGCGTGATCCCGCCTACTTACGTCCCGGCGCGCAACACGGTGTTCCTGTCGGTCGCGCTCGCGTGGGCCGAAGCAATCGGCGCACGCGACATCTTCATCGGCGTCAACGCACTCGACTATTCGGGCTATCCCGATTGCCGCCCCGCCTTCATCGCCGCGTTCGAGGCGCTCGCCGCTACCGCCACGAAGGCGGGCGCCGAGGGCGGGCGCTTCAAGGTACACACACCGCTCATCGACCTCGACAAGGCCGGAATCGCGCGCGAAGCCGCGCGCCTCGGCGTCGATGTCGCAGGAACGTGGACGTGCTACGATCCCGCCGCGGGCACTGACGGCACACCACTCCACTGCGGCCGCTGCGACGCCTGCCGCCTCAGGCACAAGGGCTTCGAGGAGGCGGGCCTTCCCGACCCCACCGCCTACGCAGCGCCATGACCTACGCGGTCAAGGAAATCTATGCGACATTGCAAGGCGAAGGCGCCCAGACGGGCCGCCGCGCCGTGTTTCTGCGCTTCGCCGGCTGCAACCTGTGGTCCGGGCTGGAGCGCGACCGCGCAAACGCGCTCTGCACCTTCTGCGACGCGGATTTCGTCGGCATGGACGGTCCGGGAGGCGGCAAGTTCACCAATGCAGGAACGCTCGCCGATGCCGTCGCGGCGGCATGGGGCGAGACGAGCGAGCATCGCCTCGTCGTCTGCACCGGCGGCGAGCCCCTGCTGCAACTCGATCGTCCGCTGATCGACGCGCTGCACGCGCGCGGCTTCTCGGTCGCCATCGAAACCAACGGCACGCTCGCCGCGCCCGAAGGGATCGACTGGATCTGCGTCAGCCCCAAGGCAGACGCGGAACTGGTGCAGACATCGGGCGACGAACTGAAGCTCGTCTATCCGCAGCCGAACAACAGCCCGGAGATGTTCGAAGCCCTCGATTTTCGGAATTTCTTCCTGCAACCGATGGACGGTCCCGCACAGGCCGAGAACATCGCCGCCGCCACGGAATATTGCCTCACACATCCCAAGTGGCGCCTGTCGCTCCAGACGCACAAGCTGATCGGGATTCCCTAGCCCCGGCCCCGATACGGCGCGACGCCCTGCTCCGGCACCCACACGTCCGCGGGCGGTGGGCCGGATTGCCAGAACACGTCGATGGGAATGCCGCCGCGCGGATACCAGTAGCCGCCGATGCGCAGCCAATGCGGTGCCATCTCGCGGACAAGGCGCTCGCCGATGCCCACCGTGCAATCCTCGTGGAACGCCGCGTGGTTGCGGAAAGACCCGAGGAACAGCTTCAGCGACTTCGATTCGACGATGGTCGCGGCGGGCACGTAGTCGATGACGAGATGCGCGAAATCGGGCTGGCCCGTCACCGGGCAGAGCGAGGTGAACTCCGGCGCGGCGAAGCGCACGAGGTAGCGGCTTTGGGGCCGCGGATTGGGCACGTAGTCAAGCTTCGCGGCCTCCGGCGACGCCGGAAGCGCGCTCGGCTTGCCGAGATGCGTCGTTTCCATGCGTTTCGGGTTAAGCCCGCGACTTGCCATTGGCAATATCGGGGCGTCCGACTATTCAGGATGCCGGTTCAGACACAGGTTCAAGGAGCAAGGCATGGATTCGCTGGTGACGACGGAATGGCTCGCAAAAGAGCTTGGCGCAAACGACCTGCGCATCGTCGATGCCTCCTACTTCCTTGACGCGCGCGACGCCCGCGCCGAGTTCGAGGCGGGACATATTCCGGGCGCCGTGTTCATGGACCTCGGCGAGCTCTCCGACACCGGCTCCAGCCTTCCCAACATGGTGCCGAGCGCCGAGAAGTTCGCCAGCCGGATGCAGGCGATCGGCCTCGGCGACGGCAGCCGCATCGTCGTTTACGACAACTCACCGCTGCGTTCGTCCGCGCGCGCATGGTGGCTGCTGACCCTGTTCGGCGCACACGAAGTCGCGATTCTCGACGGCGGACTCCAGAAGTGGAAGGCGGAAGGCCGCGCGATGGAATCGGGCAAGCCGGTCGTGCGCCACCGTCACTTCACCGTCTGGAAGGACAAGGCGCAGGTCCGCGACCTCGCGCAGATGAAGGAAAACCTGAAGACGAAGGCCGAGCAGGTCGTCGATGCGCGCGGCGCGGCGCGCTTCCGCGGCGAGGAGCCGGAAACCCGCCCCGGCGTGCGCCCCGGCCATATCCCGGGCTCGTTCAACCTGCCCCATTCGGAACTGTTCAACGAAGACGGCACCTGGAAGCAGGACGACGCGCTGCGCGCCGCGTTCCGCGATGTCGGCATTGACCCGGAGAAGCCCGTCGTCACCACCTGCGGCTCGGGCGTCACCGCCGCCGTGCTCTCCTTCGGCCTGCACCTGATCGGCGCGAAAAAGACGGCGCTTTACGACGGCTCGTGGTCGGAATGGGGCGGCGAGGCGGATACGCCGGTCGTGACCGGAGCGGCGTGAGCGCGGACAAGCCCGGCGGCGACGCCCCAGCCACCAGACTCGTTCATGCCGGGCGCCGCCCCGAGTGGACGCACGGCGTGGTCAATCCGCCGGTCTACCGCGCCTCGACGTGCCTCTTCGAGACGCTGGACGCCTATGAAGCGGCGTCCCGAAACCCCGACGCCGGGCTCTACTACGGCCGCCGCGGCACGCCGACGCAGTGGGCGCTCGCCGAGGCGCTGACCGAAATGGAACCGGGCGCGGCGGGCACGCACCTGTTTCCGTCGGGCGTCGCCGCCGTCGCGGCCACGCTGATGGCGGCGACCTCGTCGGGCGGTCATCTCCTGATGGCCGACAACGTCTACGAGCCGACGCGCGTGATGGCGAAATCGGTTCTGGCGGACCGGCGTCGAGACCGAGTTCTACGATCCGGCGCTCGGCGACGGCATCGCGTCGCTGATCCGCGCGAACACGCAGGCGATCTACATGGAGAGCCCCGGCTCGCTGACCTTCGAGGTGCAGGACGTGTCCGCCGTCGCGGCGCTCGCCCGCGAGCACGGCCTCATCAGCATCCTCGACAACACGTGGGCGACCTCCCTGCTCTTCCCCGCGATCGGGCACGGCGTCGACCTCTCGGTGCAGTCGCTCACCAAATATGTCGTCGGCCACAGCGACGCATTGATGGGCTCGGTGACCGCCGCGCCCGATGCGTGGCAGCATTTCCGGAGCACCGCGCTCCGGCTCGGCCAGACGGCAGCGCCCGACGACTGCGCGCTCGCGCTGCGCGGCCTGCGCACGCTCGCCGTCCGCATGGAGCGCCACGGCAAGACGGCGCTCGCACTCGCCGAGGCGCTCGCCGCGCATCCCGCCGTCGAGCGCGTGATCTGCCCCGGCCTCCCGGGCGATCCCGGCCACGCGCTCTGGACGCGCGATTTCAGCGGCTACGCCAGCCTGTTCGCCATTGCGCTGAAGCCCGGCGGCCGCAAGGCGCTGGCGGCGTGCGTGGACGGCCTGCGCCTCTTTGGCATGGGCTTCTCGTTCGGCGGCTACGAAAGCCTCGTGCTGCCCATCAATCCCAAGCCGCTACGCACCGCGACGCGGTGGAAAACGGACGGCCCGATGCTCCGCATCCACTGCGGGCTGGAAGACGCGGACGACCTGATCGCCGACATGACCGCGGGGCTGGATCGTTATCTCGCCTGACGCCCGTCAGTCGTCGTCGGAAACGTCCACCTTCTCGCCTGTCACGCGCTGCGCGAGCGCCGCCGCCATGAACGCGTCGAGGTCGCCGTCGAGCACGTCGCTCGGGCTCGTGTTGACGATGCCGGTCCTCAGGTCCTTCACCTGCTGATAGGGCTGGAGCACGTAGCTCCGGATCTGGTGGCCCCAGCCGATGTCGGTCTTGGTGGCGTTGACGGCGTTCGCCTCCGCCTCGCGCTTCTGGAGCTCCGCCTCATAGAGGCGCGCCTTCAGCTGCTTCATCGCCTCGGCGCGGTTCTTGTGCTGGCTGCGCTGGTTCTGGCACGCGACGATGATGCCGGTGGGCACGTGCGTGATGCGCACGGCGCTGTCCGTCGTGTTGACGTGCTGGCCGCCCGCGCCCGACGAGCGATAGGTGTCGATCTTGAGATCGCTCTCATTGATCTCGACCTCGATGTCGTCGTCGACGACCGGATAGACCCAGACGCTCGCGAAGCTCGTGTGCCGCCGCGCCGCGCTGTCGTAGGGGCTGATGCGCACCAGCCGGTGCACGCCGCTCTCGGTCTTGGCGTAGCCGTAGGCGTTCTCGCCCTTCACCATCAGCGTCGCGGACTTGATGCCCGCCTGCTCGCCGCCGTGATAGTCGACGAGTTCGACCTTGTAGCCGCGCCGCTCCGCCCAGCGCTGGTACATGCGCTGGAGCATCGAGGCCCAGTCCTGGCTCTCGGTGCCGCCCGCGCCGGCGTTGATCTCGATATAGGTGTCGTTGGCGTCCGCCTCGCCCGAAAGCAGCGCGGCGACCTTGTCCCGGTCGGCGCGGTCCGCGAGCGTCTCCAGCGCGGCGATGGCGTCGTTCACGAGGCCTTCATCGCCTTCCGCCTCGGCCATTTCCGCCAGTTCGACGGTGTCGTCCAGCTCCGTCTGGATGCTGCGCGTCGCCTGAATCGCCTCGTCGAGGCGGCGGCGCTCCTGCATCAGCTTCTGCGCGGCCTTGGGATCGTTCCAGAGTTCGGGGTTCTCGGCCTCGGCGTTCAGTTCGTCGAGGCGCGTTAGAGCGACATCCCAGTCAAAGAAACCTCCTCAGCAGGGCCAGCGCCTGCTTGATCCGGTCGACATGATTGAGCGCTTCGGCGCGCATTGTCCTGTTCCTGTCCGTTGAAAGGGGCGGGTTTTAGTAAATGCCGCCGGTGGATTGCAAGAAGTCGCTGTCGGAGCGCACGATCTCGCGCTTCTCGAACGGATCGTAGACGGCGGCGAGGCGGCGCGGCTCGCTTTCGGGCTTGAACGCCTCCCAGATCACCGCCGCGCGCGGATCGGTATCGACCTGCCAGCCGCCGTAGACGCGCTTGCCGGAGCGCCGGTCGATGCGGACCATGCGGACGCCCGGCGCGATCTCGAACGGACG
>JACFNY010000651.1 GCA_019454625.1 Sphingomonadaceae bacterium | reverse complement strand
CGATGCCAGAAATCGCACCTCGTAGCGGATCGTGTCGGTGCCCCAGGTCAGCGTTCCGGTCATCGTCTTCACCCGGCCATCCGGTGGCGGGCGAGCTGCATCGTTTTCTCGATGATCTCGTCCATCTCGTCGGTGGAGAGTGCGATGCCCCGCGCGCCCTTGACCTCGTCGTAAAGATAGTCGTCGATTTCATTCATGGTCCGGCGCTGGGCGTCGAGGTCATCCCAGTATCCCACCTTGCGGTTGCGGCGAAAGATATTCCACACCGCCATGGCTGCCTCGGCGGCGGTGTTCTGAGCCTGCTCGTCGTCGCTGAAGTGGTTCGCCACGAAGGGGCGCAACAGGCCATAGACGGCAGCCGCGTCGGCGTCGCCGTTCAGTGCTGGTGGCACGTCATCGCCCTTGCGCGAAACCACAGCGTCCTTGATCTCGGTGACGCGCTGCAGGTATTCCAGATCGGACAGGCGCTTCGCGCGGTAGTCGTCGATGGCCTGCTGAATCAGCCTAGAGAATTTTTCGTAGAAGGCCGGGTCCTGCTCCAGCCGCTCGTTGATGGCGCGCCGGGTGGCATGAGCGATCATGTCGGCCTTCGCTCCAAGGTTCTTCTCGCTGCCCGCGCCTTGCTCCTCGACCACCTTCTGGAAAGCGGCCTCGTCGAAGATGTTCACCGGCGCGTTCAGCTGCACCACCTCGGAGGCCGAGATGTGCGTGTCCAGCAGCTTCTGGATGCGCGGCTCGAAGTCGCGGTAATCCACCGACTCGGCGTAGCGCAGCTTCACGGCCGCCTTCAGGTTCACGAAGCGCTTCAGGTCATTCTTGTAGGCGCGCAGCTTCTGTTCGGGTGTGTCAGTGATGAAGCGTTCGCTGGAGAGCGCAATCGCCAGTGTCCTGGCGTAGGCCGACAGTCGCTCGTAGAAGTCGGCGCGCAGCTTCTCATCGGCCAGCAACTGCTCGAAGGCTTCCTCGTCCTGGCGGTTCTTCACCGTCTTGAACAGATCCCACAGTTCCGCATGGCGCTGCGGCA
>JACFNY010000081.1:2257-7946 GCA_019454625.1 Sphingomonadaceae bacterium | reverse complement strand
GGGGGTCCCTCTTCGACGCCGATCGGGGGGCCCTTTTGCGCGCCGATTGACACTCCACGGCATTGTGGAGGCTTACGACGCGGAGCCGTGGGCGAGCGCGACATTCGAGGGGCAGCGCCACGCCTTCACGCTTCGCATCGACGGCGACGCGGACAGCGTCGATCGCGCGGCGCTGCGCGTGTGCGGCATGTTGCTGGAGGGTGAGATCGACCTGCCGGGCGAACTCGTCGCCGACCTCGTGATCATCGGCGAGGACAGTCTGCGGCACGGCCCCTTGCAGGCGCGGCGCCTGCATTTCGAAGCGCTTACCGTGCGCGATTGAGCAGGCGTTCGTAGACCGGCACGTAGGCCGCGACGCTGCGGTCCCAGTTGCGTTCCGCGGAAACCCATGCCTTGGCGCGGGCACGGCGCGCAGGCCACGTGTCGCGGTCCGCGAGGAGACCGATCAGCGCATCCGCCGCGGCGTCGGGATCGTCCGCCGCGAACAGCGTGCCGGTGACGCCGTCCTCGATGAGTTCGCGGTGCCCGCCGACATTGCTGGCGGCGACGAGCTTTTCCTGCGCCATCGCTTCCAGCGGCTTCAGTGGCGTCACCAGCTCGGTGAGGCGCATCGCCTTGCGCGGATAGGCGAGCACGTCGACGAGGCTGTAGTAGCGGTCGACCTCGCTGTGCGGCACGCGGCCGACGAAACGGATGCGGTCGCTCGCGGACGAGGCCGCCGCCGCGGCACGCAGCGAGGCTTCCATCGGCCCGCCGCCGACGAGCAGCAGGTGCGCCTTCGGCCGCGCTGCGACGAGCCGGGGCATCGCCGCGATCAGGATGTCAAGGCCCTCGTAGTCGTAGAAGGAGCCGAGGAAGCCGATGACCTCTGCGTCTTCGAGGCCAAGCTCCGCTGCGAGCGCGGCGTCGTGCGGCAGCGGGTCGCCGAACTGCGTGAGATCGACCGCGTTCGGAATCTCGAACAGCTTCGCCTCGTCGATACCGCGCGCGCGGAGGTCGCCGAGCAGCCCCTTGCAGATGGCGCCCACGGCATCGGCCCGGCGGCACGCCCAGCTTTCGGCAGCGCGGGTCAGCCGGTACTTGAGGTCGCCCTCGCGGCCGTTGCCGTTGCCGACCGCCGCATCCTCCCAGAAGGCGCGGATCTCGTAGACGAGCGGCAGGTTGTGGCGGTGGGCGGCGCCCCACGCGGCCGCGAAGGTGAGCACGGGCGAATGGGCGTGCAGCAGGTCCGGCTTCTCGGTCTCGATCAGGGCGTCGAGGCGTTTCGAGGTCGCCGCGATCTCGCCGATGATCGGCGGTCCTGCGCGGCGCGTGCGGTGGAAGGTGAGGCCGTCGACGGTCTCGGGATCGGGGCCGTCCGCATAGTGCCGCGGCGTCGTCAGCATCAGCGGCTGCCAGCCGAGGCGGTGCTGGCCTTCGATGAGCGCGCGCGAGCGGAACGTGTAGCCGCTGTGGAGCGGCAACGAATGATCGAGGATGTGAAGCGGCTTTATGGCCATCCTAGCCGCGCCGCACGAGATCGGCGACGCAGCGTTCGGCGGTCCTGCCGTCCCAGAATTCCGGGCGCTTCGCAGTGCCGGGCGCGGCCCCGAGCGCGGCGTCGAGCGCGCCGACGAGCGCGTCGGCCTTCACCAGCCGGTTGGTGCCCTCGGTCACGGTGATCGGCCGCTCGGTGTTGTCGCGGAGCGTGAGGCACGGGATGCCGAGGTAGGTGGTTTCCTCCTGAAGCCCGCCGCTGTCGGTGATCGCGATCCGCGCGTCCTTGAGCAGGCTCATGAACGGCTTGTAGGACTGCGGTTCGGCAAGCGTGATGTTGCCCTTCGCGAGCGCTTCCGAAAGGCCGAACGCCTCGACGCGGCTTTTCGTGCGCGGGTGCATCGGGAACATCAGCGGCAGGCGTTCAGAGGCTTCGACAAGCGCGTCGACGAGCGCCTTCAGCTGCGGCGCTTCGTCGACGTTCGACGGGCGGTGCAGCGTGACGATGCCGTAGTTGCCGGGTGTCAGGCCGAAGCGGGCGGGGGCGTTCTCGGCGTCGAGCTTCGGCCGGATGCGCTCGAAGCTGTCCATCATGATGTTGCCGACGCGGGTGATCCGGCTTTCCGGGACGCCTTCGGCGCGCAGGTGCGCGTCGCCGTCCGGCGAAGGCGTCCACAGCACGTCGGAGATCGCGTCCGTCACCAGCCGGTTGATCTCCTCAGGCATGGCGCGGTCGCCCGAACGCAGGCCCGCCTCGAGGTGGACGACGGGAATGTGGAGCTTCGCGCCGACCATCGCGCACGCGGCGGTCGAGTTGACGTCGCCGACCACGACAAGCCAGTCCGGGCGCTCGTCGATGACGATCTTCTCGTAGGCGATCATCACCTTGCCGGTCTGCTCGGCATGGCTGCCAGAGCCGACGCCGAGGTGATGGTCGGGCGCGGGGAGGTCGAGATCGGCGAAGATGTCGTCCGACATGTTCGCGTCGTAGTGCTGCCCGGTGTGGATCAGGACGGGCTCGAAATCGTCGTGGGCGGCAAGCGCGTGCCAGAGCGGCGCCACCTTCATGAAGTTCGGACGTGCCGCCGCGATCATGTGCACTCGCCTAGTCATTCGCGATCCGTCTCCCTTTTCACGTCAGCGTCCTATTGCCAATGCGCCCGGCTTTCGCAAGGCCGGGCGCGAACATTCGGCGAAGGCGACGGCTTTGCCCTGCGATGCACGAGATGTTAAGCGAGGGGCGGTTAACGGCTCGGCGCACGCGCTGCCTTGCGCGCATTCAGGATGAGACCCGGATGGTAGACAATTTCGCATTGGTCGTGTCGCAGCTGATGCTGATCATCGTCCTGTGGCGCTGCTATTTCCAGCCTGAAGACGGAGGCGCGGAGTCGAAGCCCAAGCTGTCGGCGCGAAACCCGCGGCAAAAACGCGAGTGCGGCGACAGGCTTGACCGGACGGCATCGGCGGACTGATGCGCGACGTCGTTCTCATCATCCTGATCCTGGCGTTCGTCGTCGCGTCGTTCCGGCGGCCGTACTTCATGGCGCTCGGATACATCTGGGTGGATTTCCTGCAGCCGCAGAGGCTGACCTATTCCTTTCTGAACGGCGCGCCGGTCGCGCTGTTCATGGCAATCGGGGCGATGGTCTTCTACGTCTTCAGGGAAGACAAGCAGCGCATCCGGCTCGGCGTCGTGCAGGCGCTCATCATCTTTCTGGTCCTCTACGCGGGCCTCAATACATTCGGCTGGGCGATCGTCACCAATCACGCACTGCAAAAGTGGGACTGGGTCTGGAAAGGCCTGCTGTTCTCGGTGTTCCTGCCGTGGGTGCTGACGACGCGCCGGCGCGTCGAGGCCGCGGCCTTCGTCATGGTTCTCAGCACGGCCGCGATCACCATTTCCGGGGGCATCAAGACGATCCTCGGCGGCGGGGGCTACGGAACGGTCTCGTTTCTCGTGCAGAGCAATAGCGGCCTTTATGAAGGCAGCACGCTGGCGACGGTCGCGCTGGCGTTCATCCCGCTGACGCTCTGGCTCTATCGCCGCAACACGATCATGAAGCGCAGCCTGCTGACGCTGCTTGCGACTGCGGGCATCATCTTCTCGATGACGCTCGTCACGGTCGGCGCGGAGGCGCGTACCGGCCTTGTCGCGGGCGCGGTGCTCGTGCTGCTGCTCTGGCTGACAAGCCGTCGAAAGCTCGTTTTCGGGGCCGCGGTCGTGGCCGCCGCGGCGATTGCCGTCCCGCTGCTTCCCGCCTCCTTCACGGAACGCATGTCGACGATCAAGACCTACGACGAGGACGAATCGGCCTCCACGCGTCTTGCCGTGTGGAAGTGGACCCTCGACTTCGTGAAGGAGAATCCGTTCGGCGGCGGTTTCGGCGTCTACCGCATCAACCGTGTCGAGGTGAACCTGCAACGCCGCCAGGGCGATGCCGACAACATGGCGACCAGCAGCACGACGGTGACGGACAAGGCGCGCGCCTTCCACAACAGCTTTTTCGAGGTTCTCGGGGAACTGGGTTATCTCGGCGCGGCGGTCTATGTCGCCATCGTCATCCTCGCGCTCCGTGCCGCGTGGACGCTCAAGAACATCAGCACCGGCGATCCCGAGAGCGACATGTGGTTCCGGGACCTCGGAATGATGATGTCGGTATCGCTGCTCGTCTACATGACCGGGTCGATGTTCGTCAGCATCGCCTTCCAGCCGCCTTATTACGACCTTCTCGCCATCACGATCGCGGCCACGCACATCGCACGCCGCGAGCGCCTCGCGAACCAAGCCGACGAGAAGGTCGGACCGCGCCGGCCTCCGGCGGGGCTCGGCACGACCGCTGCGGCAAAAGCCTGACGCGGATCGGAAGTGCGGTTCCAACGCCGCGCCGCTGCCTGTACAACCCCCGTTGAATCACGGGTGAACCACGGGCGGCCTCCTGCGTTGGAAAGCAGATGCGAAACAATCAGATAATCCCCGCGTCCGATATCGAGACCTTCGAAGAGGCATCGGCGTGGATCGCCGCCAACGGCTCCGCGCTCCTCATCTACGGCGCCGTGGCGGTCGGCATCTATCTGGTGCTCGTCGGTATTCGCGCCGTCGCGTGGCGTCTCGTGGGTTCGCCGAGCGCCTTCGAGCCGAACAGCTGGCGGGCGATCTTCGGCCGGGTGCTCAGGCGGACGCGCAGCTTCTTTCTTGCCGCCGTCGCCGTGCATCTCGTGGCGGCGGGCGTTCCCGGCCTTGCCGGCATCCTGCCCGTCGTGCGGTTCCTGTTCACCATCGCGGCGGTCGTGCAGGGCGCCATCTGGGTGCGCGAGTTCGCGCTTGCGGTCGTCGCGCGCCGCGCCGAGGGCGAGGACCCGCACAACTCGACGCTCGTCTCGGCGATGGGCGTCATCCGCCTCATCATCAACGTCGCCATCTTCGCGATCGCGGGTATCGTCATCCTCGACAACCTCGGCGTCAACGTCACCGCGCTGGTCGCGGGCCTCGGCATCGGCGGCATCGCCATCGGCCTTGCCGCGCAGGGCATCTTCTCGGACCTGTTCGCGGCGCTTTCGATCCTGTTCGACAAGCCGTTCGTGCGCGGCGACGTGGTGACGGTGGACACGCTGACCGGCACGGTGGAGGCGATCGGGCTGAAGACCACGCGTATCCGGTCGCTCTCGGGCGAGCTCGTGTCCGTGTCCAACGCCAAGCTGCTCGACAACCGGATTCATAATCTTGCCGCCATTCGCCGCCGCCGCGTGGTGATGACGATCGGTGTCATCTACCAGACGCCGCCGGATGTGCTCGAAAGCCTGCCTGCCGAGATCGGCAAGCTGGCAGAAACGATACCGCTCGTGACCTTCGGTCAGGCATTCCTCACCAACTTCGCGGCAAGTTCCATCGACATCGAGATCATCTTCCATGTCGAGGCGGCGGAAGCGAAGGAGATGATGGGCGCGCGTCAGGCCTTCATGTTCCGGCTCGTGCGGCGTTTCGCCGAACTCGGCGTCGACTTCGCCTATCCGACGCAGATGGGCTTCGTCGGCGGACTCGACGGCAAGGCCGTGGACCCGCTCGCCGTGCCGCGCGAGATGACGCCGCTTCCCTAGAGTGATTTCGAGGCAGGTGGACTCACCTGCCGACTCGGAAATCACGAAAAACAAAAAGGAAACCAGACCCGTTCCGGTTCGATACGAACCGGAACAAGTCTAGAGCGTGTGGCGCGGC
>JACFNY010000081.1:0-2247 GCA_019454625.1 Sphingomonadaceae bacterium | reverse complement strand
TTTATCTGTAAAAAAAAATTGGAAACTTTCTTGGGTGGGTTTGGGTCGTACCGGCCACGAGTGTAGAGCGTGACGTCCTCGATGGAGAGCAGCGTGGCGTTGCCGCCCGCCGAGGTCGTGTCGATGCTGACCGTCCGCTCCACGGCGAAGCGCGACAGGTAGTGCGGGCCGCCCGCCTTGGGGCCGGTGCCGGAGAGCCCCTCGCCGCCGAACGGCTGCGAGCCGACGACGGCGCCGATCATCGAGCGGTTGACGTAGAGGTTGCCGACGCGCGCGGCCGCCGTCGTGCGCTCGCAGCGGCCGGCGATGCGGCTGTGCAGGCCCATCGTGAGGCCGTAGCCGGTGCGGTTGATGCGCGCGATGGTTTCGTCGAGCGTGCCGGTTCTCCACGTCGCGACGTGCAGGATCGGGCCGAACCACTCCTTGGTCAGGTCCTCGATGCGGTCGAGCCGGATCACGGTCGGCGCGACGAAACGCCCGGCGGGAACGGCGACGCTGTGCAGCCAGCGGCCCTTCATCGACTGGCGGTAATTCTCGAGCTTCCGGTACGCGGCGTCGTCGATCACCGGGCCGACGTCGGTGCGCGGATCGGCGGGATCACCGACGACGAGCGTGTCCATCGCGCCCTTCAGCATGTCGAGCGTGCGATCGAGCACGTCCTCCTGCACGACGAGCAGCCTCAGCGCCGAGCAGCGCTGGCCGGCGGAACGGAAGGCTGACGTCACGACGTCGGCGATCACCTGCTCGGGGAGCGCCGTCGAATCGACGATCATGGCGTTGAGGCCCCCGGTTTCGGCGATCAGCGGCACGATCGGCCGGGCATCGTCGGCGACGAGGCTGCGCGCGATGGCCTTGGCCGTGCCGGTCGAGCCGGTGAAGGCGACGCCCATGACGCGCGGATCGCCAGTGAGCGCGTCGCCGGCCTCCGCGCCGCCGAAGACGAGCTTCAGCACGTCCGCCGGGATGCCCGCCGCGTGGGCGAGTTCCACGGCCCGCACGGCGATGCGCGGCGTCTGCGGCGCGGGCTTGGCGACGACGCTGTTGCCGGCGACGAGCGCGGCCGTCACCTGCCCGAGGAAGATGGCGAGCGGGAAGTTCCACGGCGCGATGCAGGCGAACACGCCGCGGCCTTCCAGGCGCAGCGTGTTGCTTTCGCCGGTCGGCCCCGGCAGCATGATCGGCGCGAACGCAGAACGCGCCTGATTGGCGTAGTAGCGGCAGAAGTCGGCGGCCTCGCGGACCTCGCCGAGCGCGTCGCCAATGGTCTTGCCCGCCTCGTGGATGGCGAGCGCCATCAGGTCGAGGCGGTATTCCTCCAGCAGGTCGGCAAGCCGGTCGAGCGCGGCGGCGCGGATTTCCACGGGTGTGCGCGACCAGCCGTCGAACGCCGCGTCGGCGGCGGCGATGGCGGTACGCACGTCCTCGGCGCGCGAGTCGGCGGGGGCCGGGCCGATGTCGGCGCGGGCGGCGATGGTGGATGCGGTGTCTTCGAGGGTCATGGCGTCCTGCAGGTCGAGGCCTTCGCTGTTGCCGCGCACGGCACCGAACAGGTCGGCGGGGAGGGGGATGGAGGGGTGGCGCGTGCCGCCGACGCTCGCGATCTTCTCCACCGGGTCGGCGAGAAGCTCTTCCTCGGTGACGTTCGGGTCGGCGAGCTGGTGGACGAAGCTGGAGTTGGCGCCGTTTTCGAGAAGGCGGCGGACGAGATAGGCGAGGAGGTCGCGGTGGCCGCCGACCGGCGCGTAGATGCGGCAGTGGTGGCCTTCATCGCGCACGAGATTTTCATAAAGCCCGTCGCCCATGCCGTGCAGGCGCTGGAACTCGAAGTCGCGCCGCTCGCCCGCCCATTCGAGAAGCGTCGCGACGGTGAGCGCGTTGTGGCTGGCGAAGGCGGGGTAAATGTTCTTCGCGGCAAGCATATCGCGCGCGCAGGCGAGGTAGGAAACATCCGTCGCCGCCTTGCGCGTGAACAGCGGGTAGTCGGAAAGGCCCGTTTCCTGCGTGCGCTTGATCTCGCTGTCCCAATAGGCGCCCTTGACGAGCCGCACCGCCATCCTGCGGTTCGTCTCGCCGCCGATGGCGTCCGCCCACGCAATGACTGCGCGGCAGCGCTTCGAATAGGCCTGCACCGCCATGCCGAGCTTGTCCCAGCCGGAGAGAGCGCGCGCGCGGGCGGCGGCGGCGATGATGTCGAGCGACATCGTCAGCCGCTCCGATTCCTCCGCGTCGACGGTGAGGCCGATCCCC
>JACFNY010000650.1 GCA_019454625.1 Sphingomonadaceae bacterium | reverse complement strand
CACGTCTCGGCGCTGATCCGCGACAGCGAGCAGGCGCTCGACCAGGCGATCTCGACGCTGGGACCGCGCTAAGACATGCAGGCGGGCAATTCAGCGCTGCACGCGGTCGAGCGCACCCTGTCGCGCTTCGGCAACGACCGCACGCTGTTGCGCTGCGGCGGCCGCGTCGACGAGATTTCGCCCAGCCACTACCGGGTGCGCGGCATGTCGCTGAACGCCCGGCTCGGCGACGTCGTCGAGCACAGGTCGGCATCGGGCCTGCGCACCGGCGAGGTCGTGCGCATCGGCCCCGACGAGACCCTGATCGCGCCCTACGACCGCAACCCCGACGCCGGCATCGGCGATCACGTCTTTATCCGCACCGGCCGGGGGACGGCGCCGCATGCCTCGTGGCGCGGCCGCGTCGTCGACGCGCTCGGCCGCCCCGTCGACGGCAAGGGGTTCCTCGGCTCCGGCATGGACGTGGCGCCGGCCGTCCCGCCCTCGGCGATGGCCCGCCAGCGCGTCGCCACCGGCTTCATGACCGGGGTGCGCGTCATCGACATCTTCACGCCGATCTGCTTCGGCCAGCGGCTCGGCATCTTCGCCGGCTCCGGCGTCGGCAAGTCAACGCTTCTGGCCATGCTCGCCAGCGCCGACGCCTTCGACACCGTCGTCGTCGCGCTGGTCGGCGAGCGCGGACGCGAGGTGCGCGAGTTCCTGGAAGACACGATCGGCCCCGAATGCCTGGCCAAGACAGTCGCGGTCGTCGCCACCAGCGACGAGAGCGCGATGATGCGCCGGCGCGCGCCCGACATGGCGATGCGCGTGGCCGAGCATTTCCGCGACGAGGGCCACCGCGTCCTGCTCGTGCTCGATTCGATCACCCGCTTCGCCCACGCGCTGCGCGAGGTCGCCATCGGCATCGGCGAGCCGCCGGTCGCGCGCGGCTATCCGGCCTCGGTGTTCACCGACCTGCCGAAGCTGCTGGAGCGCGCCGGCCCGGGCGTCGACGGGACCGGCTCGATCACCGCGATCCTCTCGGTCC
>JACFNY010000649.1 GCA_019454625.1 Sphingomonadaceae bacterium | reverse complement strand
GGGATAGAACTTCGCCACGCGGAAGGAACGCATCAGCCCCTTGTAGACGATCAGCTTGGAGGAGAAACTCGGCAGGTAGAACTGCTCGCGCCCCTCGATGCCGCTGTTGCGGATGTCGTTCTCCGCCAGCTTCCGCGCGATGAAAAGATGCCGGTCAAGGTGCTCCGCCGCCACAGAACCGCGCGCGACAAACACCTGCCGGATAAACGGCATCGTGCTGCGGCCCAGTTCGCCGATCGCATCCGGACAGATCGGCACGTCGCGCCATGCCAGCACCTCCAGCCCCTCTGCCGCCATAAACCGCTCCAACGTCTGCTCACAGACGCTCCGGCTCGCCGCATGCTGAGGCAGGAACACCATGCCCACACCATAGTTGCCCGCTTCCGGCAACCCGCTCACGACCGTGTTGAAGAACGCATGCGGCACCTGAAACAGAATGCCCGCGCCATCCCCCGTCTCCGGGTCATAGCCGGTCGCGCCGCGGTGCTCCAGATTCGACAGCACCTGAAGCGCCTTCGCCACGATGTCATGCGATTTCACGCCCTTCAGGCTGCAAACCATACCGACGCCGCACGCGTCCTTCTCGAAGGCGGGATCATACAAACCTTGCTGCTCAGGATAATAACTCATCACATTCTGTTTCATGGTCTGTTCCTTAAAATCACTACTGCATCATGACGCCATACCGGTGATGGCGATCCTCAAGATTCTCGGGACCCCCTCGCTCCAGCGCATGCTTACACACCACGTGCTGCGTCTCGCACATGTACCGTCCCGTAAAGCACCCGTAGCAGAAATGCTCGGGACTCTTCAGCACCGACTTCAACCCGTCGAGGCTCAGATACCCCACGGAGTCCGCGCCGCACAACCGGCAAATCTGCTCTTCTGAACGCCCCGACGCGACCAGTTCCGACGCCTCGGGGAAGTCGATGCCGAAAAAGCACGGATACCGCGTCGGAGGGCACGAGATGCGCACATGCACCTCCTTTGCCCCCGCGTTGCGCAACATGTCGATCCGCTTCTGGATG
>JACFNY010000648.1 GCA_019454625.1 Sphingomonadaceae bacterium | reverse complement strand
GCATGGTCGAGCTGGCCGAGGACATCTTCCTCAAGCCGGTGCGCATCGGCATGCCCGGCTACACCGGCGGGCTCGCCGACGTGGTGCGCTCGCCGCGCTATTCCACCGCGGTCGGGCTGCTCGAGGAAGCGAGACTGCAGAGACTGCGCGGCCGCAAGGTGGCCGAGCAGTCCGGATCGTTCAAGGAGACGCTGCGACGCATGAGGGAGTGGTTCCTTGGGAATTTCTGAACAACCCGTTTCTTTCCGGGAAGGGCGACTGGAGAGGCGAGGCCGGACGGCCGCGCCGGCGGGGGCGTGTGCCGTTGTACGGCTCAGCTTCTCCCGTCTGTCTTCCCATCATCAAGGAGGTCAGCACCATGAGCTTTGAAATGATCGAAACCGACGTCGACGGCGCCGTCATCAAGGTGATCGGCATCGGGGGGGCAGGCGGCAACGCGGTCAACCACATGATCAATCGCAGCGTGCAGGGGGTGGAGTTCATCGCCCTGAACACCGACAAGCAGGCGCTGCGGCGTTCGCTTGCCGAGCGCACGATCCAGCTCGGCGAGATCGGGCTGGGCGCGGGCGCACGTCCCGAGGCCGGCCGGGCCGCCGCCGACGCGATGCGCGAGCACATCCGCGAGGCGCTCGACGGTGCCAACATGGTGTTCCTCACCGCAGGCATGGGCAAGGGCACCGGCACCGGCGCCTCGCCGGTCGTGGCCGAGATCGCCAAGGAAATGGGCATCCTCACCGTCGGCGTCGTGACCAAGCCGTTCGACTTCGAGGGCGCGAAGAAGATGCAGATCGCCGACTCCGGGATCGATCAGCTGGTCGAGCACGTCGATTCGCTGATCGTGGTGCTCAACCAGAAGCTGTTCGAGGTGATGGACGAGGACGCGAGCCTGGAGGACGCGTTCCGGCGCGCCGACGACGTGCTGCACAACGCGGTCGCCGGAATCGCCGAGATCATCAACGTGCCCGGGCTGGTGAACGTCGACTTCGCCGACGTGAAGACGGTGATGGGCGAGCAGGGCAAGGCGATGA
>JACFNY010000647.1 GCA_019454625.1 Sphingomonadaceae bacterium | reverse complement strand
AGCGCGGCTCTAGACCGCGATCGTTTCAGGCTGAATCAGCCTCAAACGATCAGGCTCTAGCCGAACAGCGCCACCATCTGCCGCCCCGCGAGCACGGGGCGGCCCTGCTCGTCCCACATGCCCATCGTCTGCGACGTGTAGCCGTTCGCGCCGGTCTCGGCCGTCGAGCGGATGAGGTGCCAGCCCTCGCCGCTCGCCCCGGTGTCGAGCACCTCGATCTGCCATGTCGCGGTGCTGATCGGCGCGAACGTATTGAACATCGGCATCACGGCGGGCGGCGGCGTGTCGGCGAGGGCGAGCAGGCGCACGGCGGACGGGATGCCGGCGGGCTCGCGCAGGCGGAACCAGTAGGCGATGTCGCCGTTTCCGGTGCCGTCGCCCGGCCTGCCGCCGAAGCCGACGCGCGCGTCGAACTGCTGGAGGAAACTGAGCGGCGTGCGCTTGCGCCACAGCGGCTCGCACGCATCGGGGGCGGGGACGGCGGGCATCGGGAAACGGTCGATGCCGATCGCCGATTCGCGGCCGCTGCCGAACGCGAAGACGCACCGCGTCGCCAGCGCCTCGCCCTGGCGGAGGTCCGCTTCCGTGTAGGTCATCGACTTGCCCTGCCTCAGCACGCGCGAGCGCGCCGTCACGTCGCCCCCGGCCGGGCCGATGAAGGCGATCTGCGCCGAGCGGAGCGGCGGCAGGTCCGCGTGGGCGGCAAGCGTCCCGGCAAGGCACAGCGCCGCCGAAAGCCCGCCGTAGGTGGTGCGCCCCTGCATCCATTCCCCGGTGATCGTGTAGCCCGCGCCATCCCCCTCGATGCGCGCGGCGGCGAGCATTGCGCCCAGGCTTGTTCTCACGGTTCCGTCCTTCGTTCGAAAACGCCGGGAGACTATCGGCGGCCCCGGCGCTGTACATCCCGAAACTTGTGAGGAAGGCGGCGGCAAAGCGTGCTTGACGGCGGCAGCGGCGCCTTGTAGGAGGCCCGCTTTCCCGGGCGCGGGTCTCCCCGCGTCCAGCCGGCCCGTGCGCCGGTCCGGTATC
>JACFNY010000080.1 GCA_019454625.1 Sphingomonadaceae bacterium | reverse complement strand
CGGATGACCGAGACAAGCGCAGCCCGCGCCCAGAGAGGCGAGCGCGCCGTTCACCTCAAGCGCCATGCCGCAGGTCCACAGGTCGAGCCCGGCAAGGGGCTTGCGCGCCGTGGAGAGCACGAACATGCCCGAGGAGCCGTTGTCGGCGACCGTATCGGCGAAGGTGATCTTCCAGTCGGCGATGCGGCTGTCCACGATCTCGATGGCGGCGGCGGCTTCGGCGACTGCCGCCTCGACATCGGCGCGCGATATGTCGGGTCCGGCGAGGTCGGCGCCGAGGATCAGGGCGATTTCCGCCTCCGCTTTCGGCTGAATGAGGCGCCCGGACGGAATCACGCCGCCGTCGGCAATCTCCATGTCATCGAACAGGACGCCGAAATCGGGCTGGTCGACGCCGAGCTGCTGCTGCACCGCCTTCGCGGTCAGCCCCACCTTGCGGCCCACGATGCGGCGGCCGGCGGTTTCCCAGAAGCGTGTGTTGATCGCCTGAACGGCATAGGCGCCGTCCGCGTCGTTCGGCTCCAGCGCGCCCCGAAGCGGCGGGATCACCGATCCCGAATAGGCATCGCGCAACTGGACGGCTGTCGCCTCGAAATCCTCGCCCAAGATCGGCTCTCCTGTTTTTCGTTCCCGACCATAGGCGCAAGCTGCGGTTGCGCACAGGAACGTAAGGACGCTATTTTCCGTCAGATGAAAAAAGGAATGCCATCCGTCGCTGCGCTGGAGCGCGGGCTTGCGCTGCTCGCCGCTGCCGCGCGCGATCAGGGCGCGCGGTCGGTGCTCGATCTCGGGCAGGACCTCGGGCTGCCGATCGCTACTACGCACCGCCTCGTCTCGACGCTGGCGAAGGCCGGCTATCTGCACCGGGTGCGGCGCGGCCACTATGTGGCGGGCCCGGCGCTTCTGGCGCTCGGCGGGAGCGTCTCGGCGCGCGCCACCGCCGCGGAAGCCGCGCGGCCGGTGCTCGCCGGGCTGGCGCGGCGCACGGGGCTCACGGCGCATCTCGGCTGCCTCGAAAACAACATGGTGACGTACCTGATCAAGGAAGGCGGCGAGCCGGGCCTGTTCACGCGCGAAGGCATCCAGCTGGAGGCCTATTGCTCCGGCATCGGCAAGGTGCTGCTCGCCCATCTGCCGGAGAAGGACCAGGCCGAATATCTGGCGAGCGGGCCGTTCATCGCCCTGACGCCGCGCACGATCACGGACCCGGCCGCGCTGCGGCAGGCCTTCGACCGCATCCGCGAAGAGGGCTATGCGGTGGACGACGAGGAGGTCGTCTCCGGGCTCACCTGCCTTGCCGTTCCCGTCCGGACGGCAGCGGCGCCCGTCACCTTCGCCATTTCGGTGTCCGGCTCCGGAAACCGGCCGCCGCGACGCTCCCGGACCCCCGTGCTCGCCCGCCTGCGCGATGCGGCCGCTCGCGTCGCGGAAGCGATGACGCCGTTCGCCGCGCTGGTATAGGGACGTTCAGGCGAGACCGGCGAGCTTGCGGGCGTATCCGATGAACGCCGTGCGCTCCTCGGGGTCGAGCGGCGCCAGAATCTGCTCCTGCACCAGCTTCACGCCGGCTTCCATGTCGCGCAGCATGGCGAGGCCCTGCGGCGAGATTTCGAGCTCGTAGGCGCGGGCGTCGCGCTCCGAGCGGCGCTGATCGACGAGGCCCTTCGCGACGAGGCGCGTGATGATGCCGCCGAGCGTGTTGCGGTCGGTGCCGGTGATGTCGGCGAGCTCCTGCACGCTCGCGCCCGGCTGGCGGAGGAGCGCGATGAGGAGCGCGGTCTGCTGCCGGGTGAGGCCGAAGGCCGCCATGGTTTCGTTGAAGAGCTCGTGCGAGCGCTGGTGGCAGCGGCGGAGAAGATGGCCGGCGGTGAAGGCGAGATCGAAATCGGCGAATGGTTTTCTGACCATCCGCCGCTTTTAGGAACGATATTCGGGATCGTCCACCGTCAGATAGGCCCACATGCGTTCGCGGATCGCGCCCGCCCACGTCGCGCGCGCGGCACAGGCTGCGGCGTCGGGCGCGGGAGCGCCGGAGAGGCCGGCGGCGCGCCCGGCGAGATCGACGCGCGCCATGTCCTCCAGATACCAGGTGAGCACGACGGCCTCCTCGATGGAGCCGCCCGCGACGACCGCGCCGTTGCCGCTCATCAGGATGGCGCGCCCCTCGCCGAGCTGGTCCGCGAGCCCTGCGGCCGCTTCGTCGGAACGGAGGAGCTGGATGTCGTTCCAGAGTTCGGGCGCGGGGTGGAAATAGGCGCCGAAGCCGTGGCGCGGCACGGGCACCGCGCCGTGCGCGGCGAGCGTCATAACGTGCGGCGGCATCGACCGGACGATGCCGGAGACGTCCGGCCGCCGCCGGTAGATCTCGCGGTGGATGCGGACCTCGCCGAGCACGTTCTCGGGAAGCGGCGCGTCGATGCGGAGCAGGTGGCAGGGCTCGCCCGGCGGCACGAGGCCGAGCGGCATCGACGGCGAAACGAGGAAATGTTCGGCGTCGACGCGCAGCGAGCAGTGCCCGTAGGCGTGCACGAACCCGGCGCGCGCGACGGCGCGGCCCGCGATGCGCAGCCGCCGCTCGGCGTCCGCCGGGGGCGCCGCGGTCATGCCTTCGCGGCCCGCCGCATCCGGCGCGCGCGCTCCTGGAGCCAGATCAGCAGGCCCGTCACCGACAGCAGCGTGAGCACGATGCCCGATGCGAAGACGATGATCGTCCAGACGGCGGGGCCATGACCGAAATGGATCGCTTCCATCACCGCGGTGACGCGCTCTGCGCGGCCGGGGGCCGGTTTCTCGCGGACCGTGGTGCTGCCGTCCGTGTCGTCCACGAGAACGGTGGCGGGGCCGCTCGGCGTGCGGAGACTGACGGCCCAGACCGGATTCGTTTCGCCGGGCGTGAACACGGTGACGAGCGGTCCCGCGCCCGGAAGCGCACCCGCCGCGCGGTGGACGGCATCATCGACCGAAAGCATGGGGCGCGCCATCGGCGCAGAGACCGGCGGGCCTTCCGTCGGCGCGCGGGCCGCCTCGACGCTCGGCTCGACGAGCCGGCCGAACAGGCGGGGAAGCGCGATCCACGTGCCGGTCGCCGCCTCGAGGATGATGACGACGGCGAGCACGGCGCCGGTCTGGCGGTGCAGGTTCATGCTCTTCGAATACTGCTTCCGCCACGCGAGCGCACGGAGGAGATTGCGGCGGCCCGGCCACCACAGCCACACGCCGATCGCCGAGGTGGCGAGCAGGATGCCGCCGGACAGCGCCACGGCTTCGCGCCCGACCGTCTTCAGCAGGAGATGGCCGTGGATCGCGTGCATCGCCCAGATGAAGCCGCCCGCGCCCGCGCTGGTATCGAGCACGGCGCCGGTCCCGGGGTGCAGCCACACCTGCGCGCGGCTGGGCGGCCCGAGCCCCGCGGGCGGCGGCCCGTTGACGTCGCCCGCGATCATCACCGCGCCGCTCTCCGTGACGCGAAGGCCGCTGATGCGGTCGCCCGCGGGAAGCGCGGCGCGGGCCTTGTCGAGGAACGCTTCCGTCGGCACGAAGCCGGAGGCGTCAGCGTTCGTGTAGCGGCCGGGATGCAGCATCGCATCGAACGTGTCGGGCCAGACGAGCACCGAGCCGGTGATGCCGAACGCCGCCATCACGACGAGCGTGGCAAGGCCGATCCAGCGGTGCAGCTTCAGCCAGAACAGCCGGATGCGCGCCTTGCGGCTGAGCACGGGGCCGGAGCGGGCGGGGGCGGCGACCGTCGCCATGCTCAGGCCGCCGGAGCCTTCGACGCGCCCGCCGTGAACCAGTGCTGCGGCGCGACCTCGTTGATGAGGACACGGACCTGCGCGGGCTGGACGCCGAGATGCTCCACGGCGGCGTCGGTGACGGCGCGCGCGAAATCGCTCTTCGCCTCCTGCGAACGGCCTTCGAGGATATTCACCTGAACGATGGGCATGGCGCTACTCCGCGACAGAGAAACCGGTGAAGACGAGCGTCTGGACTTCGAGCGAGACATGGAGACCGGCGCTGAGCGCGCTCGCGGCGGTCGCGCCGCCCGCGAGCACGATGGACCCGGCATCGAGCTCGAGACCGCGTTCGTCGGCGAGGCGCGCGGCGGCGGCGAGCGAGCGCGCCGGGTGGCCGAGGATCGCGGCGCTCGACCCGATCGCCTCGGCGCGGCCGTTGAAGCTCATCACCATGCCGAGGTTGTCGAGGTCGCTGTCCGCGCGGCACCACGCGCCGACCACGAACGCCGACGACGAACTGTTGTCGGCGACGACGTCGCTGAGCGAGAACTTGAACGCCTCGTAGCGCGAGTCGATGATCTCGAGCGCGGGGGCGACGGCCTCGACGGCGTCCATCGCCTGCATCGGCGTCAGCTTGCCGCGAATGGGCCGCTTCAGCAGGAAGGCGATCTCCGGCTCGACGCGCGGGTGGACGAAATCGGCCATGCGGATGCTGCCGCCGTCCTCCACGAGCATCGCGTCGGTGAGCCGCCCGCAGATCATGTCGGAGACGCCCATCTGCACCATCTTGGCGCGGCTGGTGAAACCCATCTTCATGCCGACGACGCGCTCGCCGCGTTGCAGGCGCGCGGCGATGCTCGCCTGCTGGATGCGGTAGGCGGTGTCGAGATCGAACGTGTCGTCGCCGGTGAACTGCGGCACGGCGGTCGCGGTGCGCGCGGCGTTGTCGAGGAACAGCCCGATGCGCTGGGTGTCGACGGTCATCATGCTTTCTCCCCGAAATGCGCGGCGACGCTGCCGAGGCCGTTGATGCGCGCGGTGTAGCTCGCGCCCGGCGTCACGGGAACCATCGGGCCGAGCGCGCCGGACAGCACGACGTCGCCCGCCTTCAGGGGGCTGCCGAGCGCGGCCATGCGGCGCGCGAGCCAGAGCGCGGCGTTGAGCGGGTTGCCGAGGCAGGCCGCGCCGCAGCCGACCGAGACGGGCTCGCCCTTCAACTCCATCGACATGCCGCAGAGGCGGAGGTCGAGGTCGTGGATGCTCTTGGGCGAACCGCCGAGCACGTAAGCGCCGCTGGAAGCGTTGTCGGCGATGGTATCGAGAATGGAGATCTTCCAGTCGGCGATGCGGCTGTCGACGATCTCGATGGCCGGAAGCGCGAAGGCGATCGCCGGGATGAGCCTGCCGAGCGTGATCTCGGCGTCGTCGAGGTCGCGGTCCATGACGAACGCGATCTCGGCCTCGACGCGCGGCTGGAGGAAGCGTGAGAGCGGAATGATCTCGTGGTCGCCGATCTCCATGTCGGCGAACAGCATTCCGTAGTCCGGCTGGTCAACGCCGAGCTGCGTCTGCACGGCCTTCGAGGTGAGGCCGATCTTGCGCCCGACGATCGTGCGCGCACCGGCGAGCGCACGGCGCGTGAGCTCGGACTGCACGGCATAGGCGCCGTCGATGCCGAGCGCGGCGATCCCGTCCTTGACGGGCGCGCAGGCGATGCCGCTGTCGCTCGCGGCGGCAATCGCATCGGCTGCGGCGATGATGGAGCTGTCGTTGGTCATGGTTTCAATCCTGCATCGGCGATAACGGCGGCGACGCCTTCCTTGTCGACGATCCGCCATGCCCGGTGATAGGTCGAATCTTCATCCTTCGCATAATATTCGCGCAGCTTTTCAAGCTGATGGATGCGGCCGGTCTTCTCCAGCACGTAGCGCTCGAAGGCGACCACGTGGATATGCGCGCGCACAGAGAAGGGCAGGTCCGCATATTTGGCAAAGATCTGTGACTTCGCCTCGATAGCGTTGGCGTAGTGGTGCATCAGTTCGTGGAACACGAGCAGCGGGAAATCATGTCCACCGTCCTCAGTACCCGATCCCAGAAAGCTTTTCATCCGGATGAAAAGCGGGAAGGCCATTGAATCCGGCGTGCACAGCGTCATCGTCGCCTGGATTTCCGAATAGGGGAAGGCGCGCCCGGTCGCCTCGGTGGCCAGCCGCATGTACTGCGCGCCGGTCGTGCGCCACTGCGCCTCGAACTCCGCCTTGCGAGCGAGCAATTCGTCGATGTCCGCCTGCTCCACGTCGCGGTTCAGCCATTCCTTGCAGACCCGGTCGAAAATCGTGCCGTAGGGCGCCGGATAGATGAAATGCACGGTCGGCTGGGCGATTCCGGCCGACGCGGGCGATGCCGCGATCAGGGCGGCGGCGATTGCGGCCCTAAAGATGGATGCAGACATTGCGCTGCTCGGTATAGAAATCGAGGCCGTGAAGGCCGCCTTCGCGTCCGATGCCCGATTTCTTGGAACCGCCGAACGCCGCGCGCAGATCGCGCAGGAACCAGCTATTGATCCAGAGCGTGCCGACCTCGATGCGCTGCGCAAGGCGGTGCGCGCGCGACAGGTCGCCCGTCCACAGCGAGGCGGCGAGGCCGTAGGGGCTGGCGTTCGCAAGCGCGACGGCCTCGTCCTCCGCGTCGAACGGCGCGATGTGGCAGCAGGGCCCGAAGATCTCCTCCTGAATGACGGCGGAGCTTTCGGGAAGCCCGGTCCAGATCGTCGGTTCGATCCAGCTTCCGCCCGCGAGATTGCCCGGCATGTCGGGAACGCCGCCGCCGGCGACGATGGTCGCGCCTTCGGCCTTCGCCTTCGCGTAGTAGGAGAGCACCTTCCGGCGGTGCACGTCCGAGATGAGCGGGCCGAAGTTGGTCGCCTTGTCCCACGGATCGCCGGGCTTCAGCGTTTTCACCTGCGCGGCGAGCTTCTCGACGAACGCATCGAACAGCGGGCGCTCGACGTAGACGCGCTCGGTGCCGAGGCAGACCTGCCCGCAATTGAGGAACGCCGAGCGCATCGTGCCTGCGATGGCGCGGTCGAGATCGCAGTCGGCGAAGACGACCGCGGCGTTCTTGCCGCCAAGCTCGAAGGACACCGGCCGGATGCCGTCCGCCGCGGCTTTCATGATCGCCGTGCCCGTCACCGTCTCACCGGTGAAGGTGATGCCGTCGATGTCGGGATGGCTGGTGAGGAACTCGCCGGTCGAACCCGCGCCGAAGCCGTTGACGACGTTGAAGACGCCCCTGAGGATGCCGACCTCGTTCATCACTTCGCCGAGCAGCGTGGCGGTGGCGGGGGTTTCCTCGGAGGGCTTCACCACCACGGTGTTGCCGCAGGCGAGCGCGGGCGCGACCTTCCATGTCATCAGCAGCAGCGGCAGGTTCCACGGGCAGACCACGGCAATGACGCCGCGCGGCGTGCGCAGGCTGTAGTTGATCGCGCCGCGGCCGTCCGGCGTCGGCGCGGGGAAGGCTTCGCCCATCGCCATCGGCGCGGTGTCGGCGAAGAAGCTGAAGTTCGCGGCGCCCCGGGGAATGTCGAGGTGTGAGGCCATGTCCGCCGGCTTGCCGGTGTCGAGCACCTCCGCGCGGAGAAACTCCTCCGAGCGTTCGGCGATGCGGTTCGCGAGCTTGCGGAGGATAGCGCCGCGTTCCGCCGCGGAGAGTCGCGCCCACGGGCCGGACAGCGCGCCGCGCGCCGCGGCGACGGCCCGATCGACCTGATCGCGACCCGCTTCATACGTCGTGTAGGCGACCGCGCCGGTGACGGGGTCGATCACGTCGAAGCGGCTTGCGCCTGCTTCCTCGTAAGCGCCGTCGATGAATTGTCCCAATGATTTCATGGTGTTTCCCGAAGCCTGTCCGTGCAATCCGCACTCCTTGCGACACGCGGATGCGTTGCTGCTCCGCGGCGCCATCGTGATTCGAGATGCCCGAGGGTTTTCGAAATATCAAGCGTGATTCTGGAGATAGTGCGCCGATACTGTCGAAAATTTAGAAAATTGGTTTGACGACCGAGGAAATGCGACGTAGACATTGCAATGGGATTTAATGCGTCGCAAAGGCGCTTTTCGCCGAAAGGGGGCAAACGATGAAAATACAGGTCCGTTCAATCGCTTGTGCAACGGTTTCACTGGCGGCGCTGCTGGCGGGCGCGGCTCCCGCGTGGTCGCAGGAGGCGGCCGTCGAGGAAGAATTGATCGTCGTCACCG
>JACFNY010000646.1 GCA_019454625.1 Sphingomonadaceae bacterium | reverse complement strand
GACGTCCATCGCGGCGAGATCGTCACGCTGATCGGCGCCAACGGCGCCGGCAAGTCGACGCTGATGATGACGATCTGCGGCGATCCGCGCGCGCGCCGGCTCGATCGTCTATGACGGCGCCGACATCACCCGCATGCCGACGCACGAGATCATGAAGCTCGGCATCGCCCAGTCGCCGGAGGGACGGCGCATCTTTCCGCGCATGACGGTGATGGAAAACCTCCAGATGGGGGCGCTGCTCGTGCCGCCGCAGCATTTCGACGACGACCTGAAGCGCGTCTTCGAGCTGTTCCCGCGGCTCAGGGAGCGCGCGGTCCAGCGCGGCGGCACGCTGTCGGGCGGCGAGCAGCAGATGCTCGCCATCGCCCGCGCCCTGATGAGCCGGCCGAAGCTCCTGCTGCTCGACGAGCCCTCGCTCGGCCTCGCGCCGCTGATCGTCAAGCAGATCTTCGAGGTCATCAAGGAACTGAACCGCAACGAGGGGCTGACCGTGTTCCTCGTCGAGCAGAACGCGTTCCACGCGCTGAAGCTGGCGCATCGCGGCTATGTGATGGTCAACGGCAACATCACCATGAGCGGGACGGGCGCGGAGCTTCTGAAGCGCGAGGAAGTACGCGCCGCCTATCTCGAAGGCGGACGGCACTAGGCAAGGGGCGGACCATGGAACATCAGAACACGCTGATCTGGGAAGTCACCTTCTGGGAGTTCATGCTGGTGACGGTGGCGCTCGCCGGCGGCGCGGCCTACCTGACCGGCCGGGCCATCGCCAGCGTCTGGCAGGGCACGCGCCAGATCGTCATCTACATGCTGCTGCTGGCGGCGGCGACGCGCTTCATCCACTTCGCCCTGTTCAGGGGGACGCTGCTTTCGGCGCATTACTACGTCGTCGACCTGATCGTCCTGCTGATCGCGGCGGCCATCGGCTTCACGATCACGCGCCGGGCGCAGATGGAGCGGCAATACGGCTTCCTGAAGCGGAGCGGGGCGGCCTGAGCCGCCGGTTGAAGTGGAAAGAGGCGGCTTGGGCCG
>JACFNY010000645.1 GCA_019454625.1 Sphingomonadaceae bacterium | reverse complement strand
ATCACAAGCTGATCCGCAAGAACTACGACCTCTACTACCGGGACGACAACACGCCGCCCGCTCAGCCCGCCTACAGCGTGTCCTACGATGTCGAGCAGCGGCTGGAGCTGCGCGAGACGGTCGCCCGCGAGGTGGCGAAATGTCTTTTATAGTGCGGAGAAGAGCAGGACTGAGGGGCAAGGACTGAGGACTGAGTTAGGGGCGAGGCATGCCTCGCCCCTATAAATCCCGTCACCAGTATGTGAGGAAAATCCGTGTTTGGCATGTTTGGCAAGCTGAAGGCGCAGCCGGGGCAGCGGGATGCGCTGATCGAATATCTGCTGCAGGCGTCCAACGCCGAAACCGAAATGGCGGGCTGTCAGCTTTACGTCATCAGCAAGGCGGTCGACGACCCGGACACCATCTGGATCGCCGAAGTGTGGGACAGCCGCGAGGCGCATCAGGCGTCGCTGCAAAACGAGGCGGTGCGCGCCATCATCGCGGCGGCGCGTCCGTTGATTGCCGAGGCGGGCGGCGGGTTCGAAGTCATCCCGGTCGGCGGCAAAGGGCTGCCAACGACATAGGAGCCGCGCTCCTCGTTTCAGGAGACTTGATCGTCTTCGAGCAGCCCGCCGAACAGATCGTCGTCCTCGTCATCGCGGCGAACTTCCGAGTGCGGCGAGCGGCGCGAGCCGAGCCGCGGCGTTGGCGCGGTGCTGAACGGAGATGCGGTGTCGACCGGCGACGATTGAACCGGCGCAGCGCTGTGTCGCGCCAGCGCGCTGTCGAAATCCTGCGCCTCGGCAATGGCGCGCAGATCGGGGACAGACGACGGCGGGTATGATGGCGGCACGGCTTCGTCGGCGTCGCGGGCGAGCAGCGAGAAGAAGCCGAGCAGGCGGTGTCCGGTCGCGCGGAACAGCGTCAGCCCGACGAACAGGAACAGCCCCGCACAGACCAGCGCCAGCCCCACCAGCCCCAAAATCACCAGCGTGTTGTCCTGCATTCCGTCCACTCCGCGCCTGCCGACCGAACGCTTTCCATTCTACCACC
>JACFNY010000644.1 GCA_019454625.1 Sphingomonadaceae bacterium | reverse complement strand
GTGGAAGTTCATCTGGCCGCAGCCCCGGCACTTCGTCCAGAGATTGTCCGGCGTCTCCTTCTTGGTGAGGAAACTGAGCGCGGGGCGGATACGTTCGAGCCAGCTCATGCGGCCTTCTCCCTTGCAGTGGCGAGCGCGGCGGCGAGCCCGGCCACGTAATCCTTCACATGCGGCGCGGCCGCGGCGCCGTGCGCGGCAACGATGTCGACGATCGCCGAGCCGACGACGACTCCGTCCGCGACGCGGCCGATCGCAGCAGCCTGCTCCGGCGTGCGGACGCCGAAGCCGACCGCCACGGGCAGGTCGGTCGCCGCCTTCAAACGCCGGACCGCGCCTTCGATGCTGTCCTGCGCCGCCTGCTGGAGCCCGGTGATACCCGCGACCGAGACATAGTAGAGGAAGCCGGACGCGCCCTCCAGCACGGCGGGAAGCCGCGCCGCATCGGTGGTGGGCGTCGCGAGGCGGATAAAGTGCAGCCCGGCGGCGCGCAGCGCGGGGCCGAGTTCCGCGTCCTCCTCGGGCGGCAGGTCGACCGCGATGACGCCGTCAACGCCCGCGTCCTTCGCGGCGGCGGCAAACCGGTCCGCGCCGCGGCGGAGCATCGGGTTCGCATAGCCCATCAGCACGAGCGGCACGTCCGCGTGCCGCGCGCGGAAGGCCTTGGCGATGGCGAGGATGTCCGCAGTCGTCGTCCCCGCGCCGAGGGCGCGCAGGTTCGCGCGCTGGATGGCCGGGCCGTCCGCCATCGGATCGGTGAACGGCATCCCGAGCTCGATCACGTCCGCACCGCCCGCGACGAGCGCATCGAGGACGGCGGCGGTGCCGGCGAGCGACGGATCGCCGCCGGTGACGAAGGTGACGAGCGCGGCGCGGCCATCCGCTTTCGCGCGCGCGAAAGCTTCCGGAATGCGGCTGCTCACAGCTTCACCCCCAGCGCTTCGGCCACCGTGAAGATGTCCTTGTCGCCGCGCCCGGAGCGGTTGACGACGATGATCTTGTCCTTGCCGAGCGTCGGCGCGATGCGTTCCGCCG
>JACFNY010000643.1 GCA_019454625.1 Sphingomonadaceae bacterium | reverse complement strand
ATGGCCGGTCAGCGCCGGCTCCCGGCCGTTCACGCGGACGGAAAGGTCCAGATAGTTGGCAGGCCGCGTGTCGGCGACAAGACCGGCGGCCTCGTCGCCTTCGGCGATCCCGATGGCGTCGGGGCTGGCATCCACGGGCATGTCCGGCATGACGAGGCTGAAATGCGTCGTCCGCCGCACGGAAGACCTGAAGACGTAGGCCAGCCGAACGGAATAGAGCGAGATGCGGACCTCCAGCCGCTCGACGCTGACGCCGGCAGGCAGGTCGAAAACCGGGCCGGCGGCGGCGTAGCCGATGCCGCGCCCTGCGCCTGCGGCCATGGCCGGGCCAGGCGACGCGAGGAGGATGGCCGCGCCGCAGAGCGCAAGAAACCCGGCGCTCGCGAACCTAGTCATGGACGATGAACCTGGCGTTCTCGCAGAGGTTCTGCGTGCCCGCGGGCTCGCCGTCGCTGCAACACTCCTCCTCGTCCTCATCGGCGAAAGTCACCGCGAGGTCGAAGGTGCAGATGTCGCTGCCGCCGGGAATGGTGAAGGTCCGGCTCGCTCCCGGCTCCAGCGGCTCGTAGCCGAACGCATCGCTGTCGAAGGCATCCGCGCCGGCCTCCGACCAGGCGAAGCTGTGCAAGGGGCGACTGGCCTCGTTCGTCACCGTCACGTCGAGGTCGCCGGCCGGCTTCGGCGCGTCGCAGGCGGCGAGCATGGCCGCCGCCGGCTCGGCCGCGCCATCCATGTCGTAGCGCTGGATATGCCCGTCGACGACGATCTCGAGCGTGCCCTCGGCGGTCAGGATGCGCCGCAGCGCGTCGTCGAGCGGCAGGTCGGCCTTGACGTCCTTTCCGCCCGATTCCTCGTTGGGGACGGCCTCTTCCGAAAATTCGACGTGGCTCCCGCCGGCCGACAGGCGCACATGCAGCAAGGCGCCTTCCTCGGCGTCGCTCTCCTCGTCCCGCAGGTTGACGCTCACCACCGGCCTGCCGACGGCGCAGGAGAAAGCGAGCATCACGTAGTCGCTGTCCGGCACGCCGTGGA
>JACFNY010000642.1 GCA_019454625.1 Sphingomonadaceae bacterium | reverse complement strand
GCTGCCTGCGGCCCCAGCTTCCCGACACGGCGGCCGCTCGGCACGCTGGACCGTATCTTCGTATCCGACCATTTCAAGGTGGAGGAAAGCGGCGTCCACAGCTCGCAGACCGCGAAGCGCGCCAGCGATCACCTGCCGGTGTGGGCGAAGGTGGCCCGCTCCCTTGAACACGGCGCATGAGGGGTCAGGCGGCGGCCAGCGCCGAAACCGTGCCGTCGATCCAGCCGCCGCCGAGCACACGCTCGCCGTCGTAGAGCACGCAGGCCTGCCCGGGCGCGACACCGTATTCGGGCGCAGCGAACGTCACCTGCCTGCCGTCGAAGCACGCAGGCGCGGGTTTCGCCATCGAGCGAACCTTGGCGAGAACGTCGATGCCGTCCCCCATCTCCGGGCCGAGCCAGTTGATCTCGCCGAGAACGGCGGCGGCAACGCCGAGCGCCGCGCGCGGGCCGACGACCACGCGCCGTGTCCCGGGTTCCAGCCGCACGACGTAGAGCGGATCGGCAAGCCCGCCGATCTCGAGGCCGCGCCGCTGCCCGACCGTATAGTGGATGAGGCCCCTGTGCCGGCCGAGCACGGTGCCACCCATGTCGACGATCTCGCCCGGCTCGCCCGCCTCGGGGCGGAGCTTGCGGACGACGCCGGCGTAGTCGCCGGAAGGCACGAAGCAGATGTCCTGGCTATCGGGCTTGTCCGCCACGATCAGCCCGAAGCGCCGCGCGTGCCCGCGCACTGCCGTCTTCTCCATCCCGCCGAGCGGGAAGCGCAGGAAACCGAGCTGCTCGCGCGTGGTGGCGAACAGGAAATAGCTCTGGTCGCGCGCCGGATCGACCGCGCGGTGCAGTTCCGGCCCGGCCGCACCCTCCATGCGCCGCACGTAGTGCCCCGTCGCCATCGCGTCGGCACCGAGGTCGCGCGCGACGTTCAGAAGATCGCGGAACTTCACGGTCTGGTTGCACGTCACACACGGGATCGGCGTGCGCCCCTGCACATATTCGTCGACGAACGACTCGATCACGCTGTCCTTGAAGG
>JACFNY010000641.1 GCA_019454625.1 Sphingomonadaceae bacterium | reverse complement strand
GCGCAGGTCGTTGCTCGCGCCGACGAACACCGTCAGTCGCCAGTCAGCCGGCGCAGCGGCGGGCAGATGGCGCAGCAAGCCGTCGATATAGCCGTGAATCCCGGCGCTGCGATAGCCTTGTGTCCCGGAGTGGAGGTGAGCGTTCAAGCCGATGTGCATAGATCGGCTATTATGCCCTACATCGGCGTGATTTCCAGATACACTCGCCGGACGCCGACCAGACTCAGCAGCAGATCGCTCAGAACAGGACGCAGACCGAACGCGCCGAGCGCGCGCTTCGCCGCTGCCGTCCGTGCGTCGGGGAGGACGACCGCCATCGCTTCGATAGCGTTCCCGTCTTCCGCGTCGCACGGCGCGACTTCGACCTGAGCATTTTCGTGGATGCGCTGGACGAGCGCGGCGTCGCTCCGGCTGGCGACGTACAGCCGCTCGCCATCGTGGGCGAACGCGACCTGCGCGACCACTGGCTGCCCGTCGTGGCGGAAGGTCGTGAGCGCGAGCGTATGGCAGCGGCTGAACGCCGCGAATTCGGTTGTGGGTGCCTGTGGCATCAGAACTGCACCTTGGGTCATCATGCTATACTCCCTCAGTCTACTGATACCACCCCCGCCTTAGACGAGGTTTAACACGGGCTATGAGTCTGCCTATTTCTGCCGCGAACGCCGCCCGCCTTACACCCATCGCGCAGGCGTCGTGCGGCTTCATCACCGAAATCGCATGGTCGCCGGATGGCGGCACGCTGGCGGTCGCGCATGGCGGCGGCGTCCACCTGTGGGAAGGCGGCTTTGGCGGCGCGCCCACGCGGACGCTGACCGGACACCGCGCGCCGGTCAAGGGAGTCGCCTTCAGCCCCGACAGCCGGATGATCGCCACCGCCAGCTCGGACGCGACCGTGCGCCTGTGGGATGCCGCCACCGGGCAGCCGCTCGGTGTGCTGGGCAGTCATTCCGATGCTGTTAACGCGGTCGCCTTCAGTCCGGATGGGTCACTGCTGGCATCCGGCGGCGCGGATAGGCGTGTGCTGCTCACGAAC
>JACFNY010000640.1 GCA_019454625.1 Sphingomonadaceae bacterium | reverse complement strand
ATTTCTGGCTGGTCGACGAACCGCGCCTGTCGTCGATCGTCTCGACGCCGTCGGCGCAGGACGGGCGGTCGCTGAACCAGGCGGTGCGCGGCTCGCTCGACACCAGCCGCGTCCAGTTCGAGCGCGGCTATGCCGAAGTGGTGAAGGGGCAGGGGTCGCTTTCGCTCGACAGGGGAATCCTGCGCGGCCCGATGATCGGCGTCAGCCTCCAGGGCGTGCTGAACGACGGCAACGGCAATATTGCGATGTCCGGCACCTTCATGCCGGCCTACGGGCTGAACCGCATCTTCGGCGAGATACCGCTGATCGGACAGATCCTCGGCAACGGCCGCGACCGCGGCCTGATCGGCATCACCTTCCGGCTGAGCGGACGGGCCGGCGAGCCGAGGCTGGAGATCAACCCGCTGTCGGTGATCGCGCCCGGCATCTTCCGCTCGGTGTTCGAGTTCCGTTGATCGCGCTCACGGCGGGCGCACTTCGCACGGTCGCGCCCGCGAATTTCGTCCGAAAGACGCCGTTCGCCTCAGGCCGGCCGCACCAGAAGATGCCTCTTCTTGCCGAGCGACAGCTTGACCACGCCGTCGGCCGTCACGTCGCCCGAGCCGACGAGCCGCTTGTCGTCCGAGACCGGCTGGTCGTTGACCCGCACCGCGCCGCCCTGCACGTGGCGGCGCGCCTCGCCGTTGGAGGCTGCGAGCCCGACCCTGACGAACAGGGAAAGCACGCCGATGCCGGCGTCCAGCTCGGCGGCGGGCAGCTCCACCGTCGGCAGGCTGTCGGCCAGCGCGCCCTCCTCGAAGGTCTTGCGCGCGGTTTCGGCGGCGCTTTCCGCGTCGGCGCGGCCGTGCAGCATCGCCGTCACCTCGGTGGCCAGCACCTTCTTGGCCTCGTTGATCTCGGCCCCGCCCAGCGCCGCCAGCCGCGCGATCTCGGCAAGCGGCAGCGTGGTGTAGAGCTTCAGGAACCGTTCGACGTCGGCGTCCTCGGTGTTGCGCCAGTATTGCCAGAAATCGTAGGCCGACAGCATGTCGGGATT
>JACFNY010000079.1:5835-8074 GCA_019454625.1 Sphingomonadaceae bacterium | reverse complement strand
CGCGGCCGATGATGAGCGCGTGGACGTCATGCGTGCCCTCGTAGGTGTTCACCACCTCGAGGTTCACGAGATGCCGCGCCACGCCGAACTCGTCGGAGATGCCGTTGCCGCCGAGCATGTCGCGCGCCGTGCGGGCGATCTCCAGCGCCTTGCCGCAGGAATTGCGCTTCAGGATCGAGGTCAGCTCCACCGGCGGATGCCCCGCCTCCTTCATGCGGCCGAGACGCAGGCAGCCCTGAAAGCCGAGCGCGATTTCCGTCGCCATGTCGGCGAGCTTCTTCTGGATGAGCTGGTTGGCGGCGAGCGGACGGCCGAACTGCTTGCGGTCCATCACGTACTGGCGCGCCGTCCTGTAGCACGACTCCGCCGCGCCGAGCGCGCCCCACGCGATGCCGAAGCGCGCCGAGTTGAGGCAGGTGAACGGCCCCTTGAGGCCGCGCACCTCGGGGAACATCGCGTCCTCGGGCACGAACACCTCGTCCATCAGGATCTGGCCGGTGATCGAGGCGCGCAGGCCGACCTTGCCGTGGATCGCGGGCGCGGACAGGCCTTCCATGCCCTTTTCGAGCACGAAGCCGCGGATGGCGCCGTCGTCGGTCTTCGCCCACACGACGAACACGTCCGCGATCGGCGCGTTGGTGATCCACGTCTTCGCGCCCGAAAGGCTGTAGCCGCCGGGCACGCTCTTCGCGCGCGTCGCCATCGAGCCGGGATCGGAGCCGTGGTCCGGCTCGGTGAGGCCGAAGCAGCCGATCCACTCGCCGCTCGCGAGCTTCGGCAGGTATTTCCGCTTCTGCGCTTCCGAACCGAACGTCTCGATCGGCACCATGACGAGCGAGGACTGCACGCTCATCATCGAGCGGTAGCCGCTATCGACCGCCTCCACCTCGCGCGCGATGAGGCCGTAGGCGACGTAGCCGAGCCCCGCGCCGCCGTATTCCGGCGAGATCGTCGCGCCGAGCAGGCCGAGCTCACCCATCTCGCGGAAGATCGCCGGATCGGTCTTCTCGTGCCGGAAGGCCTCGACGACGCGCGTCGCCAGCCGGTCCTCGGCATAGCGGCGCGCGGTTTCGGAGATCATCTGCTCCTCTTCGGTCAGCTGCTGCGCGAGGCCGAAGGGGTCGAAAGGATCGAAGGGGTCCAAGGTCGTGCTCCTGAAGAACTAGAGTTCGGTGCGTACTTTCCAGAGTTCGGGGAACAATTCCACCTCCAGCATCTTGCGGAGGTAGGCGACCCCGGAGGTGCCGCCGGTGCCGCGCTTGAGGCCGATGATGCGCTCCACCGTCGTCACGTGATTGAAGCGCCAGCGCCGGAAATAATCCTCGAAATCGACGAGCTTCTCGGCAAGCTCGTAGAGCGCCCAGTGTTTCTCCGGCGCGCGGTACACGGTTTTCCACGCCTCGACGACGTCCTGGCTTTCCGCGCGCGGGCCCGCCCAGTCCGTGCGCTCCGCATCGGCCTTGCCGATCGGGATGCCGCTGCGCTGGAGAAGCAGCAGCGCCTCGTCGTAAAGACTCGGCTTTGAAAGAATGTCTTCGAGCTGCGCGATGATCTCCGGCCGATGCGCGTGCGGCTTCAGCATCGCGGCGTTGCGGTTCCCGGCAAGGAACTCGATGGCGCGGTACTGGTAGGACTGGAAGCCCGACGACTGGCCCAGCGAATCCCGGAACTCGGTGTATTCGCTCGGCGTCATCGTCCTCAGCACGTCCCACGCGCTGTTGAGCTGCTCGAAGATGCGCGCGACGCGGGTCAGCATCTTGAAGGCGTTTTCCACGCGGTCCTCGCGCACCGCGTTCATCGCGGCCCGCACCTCGTGGATGGCGAGCTTCATCCACAGTTCCGAGGTCTGGTGCTGGATGATGAACAGCATCTCGTCATGCGCGGTCGAGAGCGGATTCTGCGCGCTGAGAATAGGATCGAGCGACAGGTAGTCGCCGTAGGACATGCGTTCCCGGAACGACATCTGCGCGCCGTCTTTTGCCGGGTCATAGGGCTGCTGGCTGGTCACGTGACAAGTCCTCTTCTGTGATATTCGGGTTTGTCCCAGCTCCTTTTGCCCAGCACGTCCTCCATGATGGAGACCGCGCCGAGCACCTCCTCCTCGCCGATATAGAGCGGCGTGAAACCGAACCTGAGCGCGTCGGGCGCGCGGAAATCGCCGATCACGCCGCGCGCGATCAACGCCTGCATGACCGCGTAGCCCTGCGGGTGACGGAACGACACCTGACTGCCGCGTGAC
>JACFNY010000079.1:0-5825 GCA_019454625.1 Sphingomonadaceae bacterium | reverse complement strand
GGGGCAGCGCGCCTCGACTTCGCGGATGAAGAGTTCCGACAGTTCGACCGACTTGCGGCGCACGTCCGCCATGTCGACGCCTTCCCACGCATCGAGCGCGGCGTCGAGCACGGCGAGCGCGATGATCGGCGGCGTGCCGACGCGCATCCGCTCGATGCCGGAACCGGGGCGATAATCCGACACGAAGGCGAACGGTGCTTCGTGCCCCATCCAGCCGGAGAGCGCCGGGCGCGCGACATCGGCGTGTTCGGCCGCGACATAGATGAACGCGGGCGCACCGGGGCCGCCGTTCAGGTACTTGTAGGTGCAGCCGACCGCGAAGTCCGCGCCCGCGCCCTTCACATCGACGGGAATCGCACCCGCCGAGTGCGCGAGGTCCCAGATCGTCAGTGCGCCCGCTGCGTGCGCCTTCGCGGTCAGCTTCGCCATGTCGTGCAGGCGGCCGGTGCGGTAGTCGACCTCGGTGATCATCAGCACGGCGACGCTCTCGTCGATCGCGGCTTCCACGGCTTCGGGCTCGACGACCTTCAGTTCATGCACCTGCCCCAGCGAACGGATGAGGCCCTGCGCCATGTAGAGGTCGGTGGGGAAATTGCCGCTGTCCGACACGATGACGCGCCGGTCGGAACGCATTTCGAGCGCCGAGGCGAGTGCCTGGTAGACCTTGATCGACAGCGTGTCGCCCATCACGACGCTGCCCTCGGGCGCCCCGATCAGCCGGGCGACGCGGTCGCCGACCTTGCGGGGCTGCACCATCCATCCCGCCGTGTTCCAGCCCCTGATGAGCTCGCCGCCCCATTCCTCCCCGATCACCTTCGCCGCACGCGCCTTCGCGGCGATCGGCAGCGGCCCGAGCGAGTTGCCGTCGAGGTAGATGACGCCTTCGGGGATGTGGAACTTCGCGCGCGTCACGCTGAAATCGGTCATGCCTGTCTTTCCGCCTTCAATCGGAACCGCTGGATCTTGCCGCTCTCGGTCTTGGGAAGCGCCGCCGTGAACCGCACCGAACGAGGATACTTGTAGGGCGCGATGGTCGCCTTCACATGGTCCTGCAACACTTTGACGACGCCGTCGTCCGCCGCGACACCCTCGACGAGCACGACATGCGCCTCGACGATCTGGCCCCGCGCCTCGTCGGCGATGCCGATCACGGCGCATTCGAGCACGTGCGGGTGCTTCAGCAGCGCCGCCTCCACCTCCGGCCCGGCGATGTTGTAGCCCGCCGAGATGATCATGTCGTCGGAACGCGCGGCGAAGTGGAAGCGCCCTTCGGCGTCCTGCGTGAAGGAATCGCCGGTGAGGTTCCAGCCGCCCTTCACGTAGTTCCGCTGGCGCGTATCGGCGAGGTAGCGGCAGCCGACCGGTCCGCGCACCGCAAGCCGACCGACCTCGCCGCGCGGCAGCTCGTTCATGTCGTCGTCGACGATCTTCGCCTCATAGCCGGTGAGCGGCCGCCCGGTGCAGGCCGGGTGCATGTCGTCGAGACGGTTCGAGATGAAGATGTGCAGCAGTTCGGTCGCGCCGATGCCGTCGAGGATCGGCTTGCCGGTCTTGCGCACCCAGTCCTCGAACACCGGCGCGGGCAGCGTCTCGCCCGCCGACACGGCGATGCGGAGCGAGGAGAGGTCCGCGCCCTCGTCGAACGCCGCCAGCATCATGCGATAGGCGGTCGGAGCGGTGAAGCTGATCGTCGCCCTGTAGGTCTCGATGATCTCGATCATGCTCGCCGGAGAGGCGTGCTCCAGCAGCGTCGCCGCCGCGCCGAAGCGCAGCGGGAAGATCGCGAGCCCGCCGAGACCGAAGGTGAAGGCGAGCGGCGGCGAGCCGACGAAGATGTCGTCCGGGCGCACGCCGAGCACTTCCTTCGCATAGGCGTCCGCGATGATGAGCAGGTCGCGGTGGAAGTGCATCGTCGCCTTGGGCTCGCCCGTGGTTCCCGAGGTGAAGCCGAGCAGCGCAACGTCGTCGCGGCCCGTCTTCACCGCCTCGAACGTCACCGGCTTGTCGAGCGCGGCGCGGTCGAGCTCGGCATCGTGGTTGGCGGTGCCGTCGAAGCCGACGACAGCCTTCAGGAAGCGGCTGTCCCTCGCGCACAGCGCCATCTCGTCCATCAGCCGCGTGTCGCAGAGCGCGAGGGCGATCTCCGCCTTGTCGACGATCTTCGAAAGCTCGCCCGCGCGCAGCATCGGCATGGTGTTGACGACGACCGCGCCCGCCTTCGTCGCGGCGAGCCAGCAGGCGACCATCGCGGGGTTGTTCGCCGAGCGGATCAGCACGCGGTTGCCGGGCTTCACGCCGTAATCCTCGACGAGTGCGTGCGCGATGCGGTTCGACCAGTCGGCAAGCTCCTTGTAGGTGCGCCGCCGTCCGTTGCCGATCAGCGCGGTGTGGTCGCCGAAGCCCCTCGCCACCATCGCGTCGGTGAGTTCGACGCCGGCGTTCAGGTAGTCGGGGTATTGGAAACCATCCAGCAGCAGGTCCGGCCATTCCTCGAACGGCGGCAGGTTGTCCCGCGTGAACGTATCGACGTGCGCCGACGGCCCCAAAATCATGCCCCACCTCCCATCACCTGACGCGCGATCACCACCTTCTGTACGTCCGATGCGCCCTCGTAGATGCGAAGCGCCCGGATCTCCCGGTACAGGCTCTCGACGATGTGGCCGTGGCGCACCCCGTCCCCGCCGTGAAGCTGCACCGCCTTGTCGATCACCTCTTGTGCGCGGTCGGTGGCGTAGAGCTTCGCCATCGCCGCCTCGCGCGTCACGCGCGGCGCACCCATGTCCTTGGTCCACGCGGCGCGGTAGACGAGCAGCGCGGCGGCATCGACGTCGAGCGCCATGTCCGCGATGTGGCCCTGCACCATCTGGAGATCGAACAGCGGCGCACCGAACAACGTGCGCTCGCCCGTGCGGCGGATACTTTCTTCGAGCGCGCGCCGCGCGAAGCCGAGTGCGGCCGCGCCCACGGTCGAACGGAACACGTCGAGCACCGACATGGCGATGCGGAAGCCCTCACCCGGCTTCCCGACCATCGCCGAGGCGGGCACGCGCACGTCGTCGAAGCGCAGCCGCGCGAGCGGATGCGGCGCGATCACGTCGATCCGCTCGGCGATCTCCAGCCCCGGCGCGTCGGCGGGAACCACGAACGCGGAGATGCCCTTCGCGCCCGGCGCCTCGCCCGTGCGCGCGAACACCGTGTAGACGTCCGCGATGCCGCCGTTCGAAATCCACGTCTTCTCGCCGGAGAGCACATAGCCGCTACCGTCGCGGAGGGCGGTCATGTCCATGTTGGCGACGTCCGAGCCCGAGCGCGGCTCCGAGAGCGCGAAGGCGGAGAGCGCCTTTCCGCTGCGCGTCTTCCGCAGCCACTCGCGATGGTTGGCATCCCCGAACAGGCTGATCGTGCCGGTGCCGAGGCCCTGCATCGCGAAAGCGAAATCGGCGAGGCCGTCGTGGCGCGCCAGCGTCTCGCGCGTGATGCAGAGCGTGCGCACGTCGAGCGGCGCGGGCGCGTCGGGATCGACCGCCGTCGGCAGCAGCCAGCCGCCCTCGCCGAGCATGGCGACGAGGCGGCGGCAGGCGGCGTCGACGTCGCCGTGATCGACGGGGAGGTGCGCGCGGCACCACGCCTCCAGCCGCTCGGCATGGTCGCGGTGGCGGTCTTCGAAGAACGGCCAGTCGAGGAAGCTGCGGTCCGCCATCAGTCGCCCTCGAACACCGGCGTCTGCTTCGCCACGAACGCGCGGTAGGCGCGCTCGAAGTCCCGCGTCTGCATACAGATCGCCTGCGCCTGCGCCTCGGACTCGATGGCCTGATCGAGGCTCATCGACCATTCCTGATTGAGCTGCGTCTTGGTGATGCCGTGCGCGAAGGTCGGCCCGGCAACGATGCGGCGCGCGATCTCCAGCGCATCCGCCTCCAGCGCGTCCGCCGCGACCAGCCGGTTGTAATAGCCCCAGCGCTCGCCTTCCTCGGCGCTCATCGTGCGGCCGGTGTAGAGCAGCTCCGCCGCCCGGCCCTGCCCGATGATGCGCGGCAGCACCGCGCACGCGCCCATGTCGCACCCGGCAAGGCCGACGCGCGTGAACAGGAACGCCGTCTTCGCTTGCGGCGTCGCGATGCGGATGTCCGACGCCATCGTGATGATCGCGCCCGCACCCACCGCAACGCCGTTCACCGCCGCGATGATCGGCTTGCCGCAATGGATCATCGCCTTCACGAGATCGCCGGTCATGCGCGTGAAGGCGAGAAGCTGCTTCATGTCCATCGCGACCAGCGGCCCGATGATGTCGTGCACGTCGCCGCCCGAGCAGAAATTGCCGCCGTTCGGCAGGAACGCCACCGCGTCGACGTCATCGGCGTAAACGAGCGCGCGGAACGTGTCGCGAAGCTCGGCATAGGACTCGAACGTCAGCGGGTTCTTGCGCTCGGGCCGGTCGAGCCGGACGCGCGCGATGCGGTCCTCGACCTCCCAGAGGAAATGCGCCGGCTTCAATCCTGCCATCTGCGTCAATGTCCGCCCTCCCACTTGCTCTGGAATGTCCTGAGTGTGCCCGCCAGATGCGCGGCTTCGTCCGGATCGACATCGGCGAGCAGCGCGTCGATCCAGCGCTCGTGCGCCGCTGCCATCGCCTTGAACTGCGCGGCACCCGCCTCCGTCAGCCTGACGATGAAGGCGCGGCGATCGCCGTCCCGCGCCGCGCGCGCGACGAGGCCGTCCGAGACCAGCCGGTCGACGATGCCGGTGACGTTGCCGTTGGAAACCAGCAGGAAGCGCGAAATCTCGCCCATCATCATGCCGTCCGGCGCGCGGTACAGTGCCGCCATGACGTCAAAGCGCGGCAGCGTCGTGTCGAACTCGGCCTTCAGCCGCTCGCGCAGCTCCGCCTCGATGAGCCGTGTCGCGCGGAGCAGGCGCAGCCACAGGCGCAGCCGCCCCTTGCCGTCCGCAGACGTGATCGGCGCGCTCACCACGTCTCGCCGCCCGAAACCGAGATGGCCTGCCCGGTGATCGACGCCGCACCCTCGCTCGCGAGCCAGAGCACGGTCGCGGCGATCTCGTCCGGCGTGATGAAGCGGCCCTGCGGGTTCGTCGCGGCAAGGCTGGCGCGCGCCTCCTCGCGGCTGCGGCCGGTTGTCGCCATGATGCGCGCGATCGACTCTTCGAGGAGGTCGGTCTCCGTGAAGCCCGGGCACACGGCATTGACCGTGACGCCCGACTTCGCCGTCTCGGCGGCGAGCGCGCGCATCAGTCCGACGACGCCGTGCTTCGCCGCCACGTAGGGCGCGACATAGGCATAGCCCTTGAGACCCGCCGTCGAGGCGATGAAGATGATCCGCCCGGCGCGGCGCTTCACCATCGCCGCAAGTGCGGGCTGCACGGTGAGGAACGCGCCGGTGAGGTTCACGGCGAGCGCCGCCTGCCAGGCCGCCGGCGTCACCTTGTGCGCGGGCGCGCTCTCGGCAGCGCCGGCATTCGCCACGACGATGTCGAACGGCCCGTGCGTCTCGTGGAGCGCGCGCATCGCGGACTCGTCGGTCACGTCCGCCCGCACGGCGGAAATGCGGGCGCTTTCCGCCGCGACCGTTTCCAGCGGCGCGAGGCGGCGGCCGCAGATGACGACGTCGACGCCTTGCCCCGCAAGCGCAAGCGCGATGGACCGGCCTGCGCCGGTGCCGCCGCCCGTGACGAGTGCGGTGCGCCCCGCGATCATACCTTGCCCGTCATCTGCTCGGGCCCGCGCTCGGCGAGGCGGAAGGCCTGATCGCGCCCGGCGAGGTAGGGATCAGGCCACGGCGTCTCCTTGTCGCCGAGCGCCGCCGCCG
>JACFNY010000639.1 GCA_019454625.1 Sphingomonadaceae bacterium | reverse complement strand
CGGCAGTCGTTGCTCCTTTCCCGCCTGGGTGTCAGGCGAGGATGAGGGGCGGCGCAAGCGCCGCCGGCTGTCCCGGAAACCTTCCGGATATGCGGGGTTCGGCCGCAAGCTCTCCAGCGGTCCCCGCATCCGGTCAAACCAGCGTCTCCAGCACGCTGCCCCAGCCCGTCTCGCCTTCCATCGTGTAGTGGCCGATCTGAAGGCAGCCGCCCAGAACCTCGCTGACGCCGAGCTCGGTGAGCCGGTTCTGCTTGACGTCGTCGAGATGCAGCCCGGCCTCGAAATATTCCCGATGCTCCACCACGAAGCCGGAGCCGGTGTCGCGCTGGATGATGCGCTGCGAGAAGATGCCGGGCCGGTCGGCGTTGGGGATGGTGTGCAGGTTCAGCACCGGCCCGCCGAAGGTGCGCGCGATGCCGGCGATGGGGCGATCCCGCCGGCCGGTCAGGCGGACGATCTCCTTGCCGCGCTTGACGACGGAGCCCACGATGCGCGTGTCGTCAATCTCCAGCGAGACCTCGCCGAAGGTCTTCGGAGAGCCCCACCTCTCGCGGCCGGCGAAGATGGCGTAGTCCTCGGTCTCGTACTCGTAGAGGTAGTAGACGCTGGCCTTGCCCTTGTAGCTGATGGGGATAGTGAAGCCGCAATCGAGGAACGGCCACGTGTCGCTCTCGTCGGCGCGGTAGACGCGGCCGCCATAGCTCGCCACCTCGACCATCAAAAGGTTGTCGACATAGTCGAACGGCGTATAGGAGACGAGGTCGCGGATCGCGGCCTCGCTCGCCCGGCAGACGGCGTAGATTCGTTTCACCTCCGGGGTGAAGCTCGGCACGTGCGGATGCACATAGCTTTCCGCATGCACCGGAATGTTCTCCCACCCCTTCTTGCGCGATTGCGACACGATCTTTCCTTTCGGCTTCAGTCTGGCTGGTGATTGTCGGGAGCGTCGAGTTGCGACGCTTCGATGAGAGAGACGGTGTAGGGGGCCTGCGGCGCCTGGAACACCCTGATCGAGACCGTGGCCGAGCCGCCCGCCGC
>JACFNY010000638.1 GCA_019454625.1 Sphingomonadaceae bacterium | reverse complement strand
CGGTGGTGAACGACGGATTGCGGTCGTTCGGCTGTATCTGGAGCGCGATCTGCAGACGCTTTTCCTGCGTCGGATTCAGATCGTCGCTGACCTCCACCTCGCCGGTGGCGATCATCTGCTCCAGTTCCTGCGTGTTCTCCGCAAGCGGCCGCAGGCTGAGCGAGATCTGGCCGAGCGCCTGCGCGACGGCGATCTTCTCGACGAACTTCGGCGGCACTTCGAACGTCACGGTGCGGCCGGTGCGCGGACCTTCGCCCTCGCCGCCCAGCTCGTTGGTGCGCTGGTCGATGGCGAGCACGCGCACGTTGCGCAGGATCGTCTCGGAGACGCGAAGCGCCTCGGCGGGCGTGCCCTCGGCCGTGTCGCCCTGGTAGCTGATGCCGTGCGTCAGCACCATGTCGACGCGGTCGCCCGGGAAGACGAAGCCGGCGACGCCGCTCTCGGCGTTGATCGAGACGGTGACGGCGCGCATCCCGGGCGTCAGCGCCGCGGCAAGGAAGCCGCGCTCGCCCGGCCCGACGATGGACCCCTTGGTGAGCGGCTGTCCGGCCGGAACCGAAACGCGCACCACCTTGCCGGTCAGGCTTTCGAGATTGGTCTCGCCTTCAAGGAAGTAGACGTTCTCGACGAGATCCTTCGGCCACGGCTGGAGCTTGAACATCTCCTGTGTGAGGATGGTGCCGAGCGGCAGCGGTTTCGTCGCGACGAGGACCTTCGGCCCCTTGGGCTCGACCTCGCCGGCCTGCACCTGCTGCGCGCCGCTGTCGCTGACGAGCGCGCGCACGAAGAAGGCCGAGATACCCGCAATGACGAGCGCGCCGACCAGCAATATGAGCTTCTTTACGTCCATGACCCCTGTAGCCTCCAGGCGAAAACCCCTGCGTGCACTATCCCGCCAATTGCTTAACAATCGGTTCGCCAAGCGCGACAAAGGTCGCGAGGCAGATAGCGCAGCCGTATGGAACCTCCGGCTGCCCCGCTTTTCCGCGCCGCCGGTGCCACACGAGATAGGCAAGCGTGAGCACGCCGCCGATGATC
>JACFNY010000637.1:268-1039 GCA_019454625.1 Sphingomonadaceae bacterium | reverse complement strand
AGCGCCGCCTGCGCCGACCGCAGCGCGTTCCTGGCGTTTTGCGGATCGAGCCGGGCAATGACTTCGCCGGCCTTCACCTTGTCGCCGATATTCGCGCTGCGCTCGATCATCCGGCCCGAGACGCGAAAGGCGAGCGAAGCCTCGTCCTGCGCCTGGATATGGCCGGTGAAGGTCGCCGTCTGGCCGCTTTCGCCCTTCTCGACGGTGATCACCTGAACGGGGCGCACCTGTGGCGGTCGATCCTCGGTTTCCTGCCAGCATCCGCCAAGCAGGAGCGCCATCGCGAAAGCCAGGCCGATCAGGGGCCGGGGCGAGCCGACGATATTGTTGTTGAGCATGATCACCGCGCGTCGTTTCAAATGTTCTGTTGGCGTTGCTGGCAGCCAGCGCCGTCGAATGTCAGATATCGAGTTGTGAAGTGTACGTCTGAACGAGGATCCTTAGCCATCGAAGGCGGTGCGCTCGCACCATTTCTTTGGATACCCCATAGCGCCTTGAACAGGAAGATGATGGCGAGGAAACTTCCGTAGCAAAAAAACGGCACAAAATGCAAAAAAGCCGTACTGAAGCTCACGCAACGCCGGGGCCACGCAAGGATCGCCCCGGATACTAGGCATATATGTTCATGGCGGGGCCGCCCGGCTTCCGGGTAGTTTGCCCGGCAATATTCACGCCGCCGCCGTCGGGGTGTAAGAGACGGCGGCGCCCGGTTGAGCCTGCCGGGGCGGCCGCGCAACGCCGGGGCCGTATCGGCCCCGCGCGTCACGGGGC
>JACFNY010000637.1:0-258 GCA_019454625.1 Sphingomonadaceae bacterium | reverse complement strand
CCGGATCCATTGGCTCGGAAACACATAGGATTAAGACAAATGGACCGTTCGCCTGTTCTGGTAGACCTCGCACTGCAGGGTGGTGGCGCGCATGGCGCGTTCACATGGGGCGTGCTGGACCGATTGCTCGAGGAGACGTGGCTCGAGATCGAGGGCGTTTCGGGCACGTCGGCGGGGGCGATGAACGCGGCGGTGCTCGCAGACGGCTACGCCGCCGGCGGCAAGCAGGGTGCACGGCAGGCGCTGGAGACCTACTGG
>JACFNY010000636.1 GCA_019454625.1 Sphingomonadaceae bacterium | reverse complement strand
CGGCGACGACGATCCGCTCCCGGTGGACCCGGTCGATCCCGACGCGCCCGAGGTGGTGACACCCGGCGAGGAGGGGGATCCGCCGCCGCTCGAACCCGAGGATCCCGATACCCCGTCCGAGCCCGTCCCGGCCGAACCGGGCGATCCGCTCGACCCGGTGGATACGGTCTATGAAGAGCTGTCGCTGTTGCGCGGGGATGGCGATCTCGACACCCTGCTTTCGCGCGACAGCGACAGCTACGGCCCCTCGGCTGCCGCCACCGATGCGCCGGTGCTTGGCACCGAAGGCGATGACACGCTTTCGGTCGGCGGAGGCGCGGGCGACGTCGCGTGGCTGGCGGGGACGCCGGTCCTCGGCGGGACGCCGGGCCTTGCCGATGCCGGAGAGGGCGACGACACGGTGCTTTCCGCCGGGGGCGCCTATGTCTTCGGCGGCGCGGGAGACGACGTGCTGACCGACAGCGGCGCGGGCGCGGCGCTATATGGCGGGGCGGGGGACGATACGCTCGCCGCCGGACCGGGCGGCGCCTATTTCGACGGAGGAGCGGGGGGCGACACGATCACCGGCGGCGATGGCGACGACGTGATCGAGGGCGGCGAACACCGCGGCACGGCCGGACCCGAGGGCGACGACGACACGATCGACGGCGGCGGCGGCAATGACGTGATCCGCGGCGGCGCGGGGGCCGATACGCTCTCGGGCGGCGACGGCGACGACATCATCGACCATGCCGGGCGCGCAGAGGAACGGGTGCCCGCCGAAGAGCGCCGCTTCGACTGGCATGTGGATGGCGCGCCGGACCGGCTCGACGGCGGGGCGGGCGACGACATCTACAATGTCGATTCCGCGGGCGATCTGGTGTTCGAGGCGCTGAACGGCGGGATCGACACCGTCTTTTCGAGTGTCAGTCACGTGCTTGGCAACAATGTCGAGAAGCTGACGCTGGTCGGCACGGCGGCGCTGAACGGCACCGGCAATGCGCTCAACAACACGATCATCGGCAACAGCGGCAACAACACGCTCGCTGGCGGAGCGGGAAAC
>JACFNY010000078.1 GCA_019454625.1 Sphingomonadaceae bacterium | reverse complement strand
GAACATGACGCGCATCGACGGCGCGAGCTGCGCGGCGCGCTGGGCGAGCTCGATACCGTCCATTTCCGGCATGACGATGTCGGTGAGCAGCAGCCCGAAACCGCCCGTCGCGATATGCGGCAGCGCCGCCGTGCCGCGATCAACCGCCACCACGTCGTAGCCCGCGCGGGAAATCGCGCGTTCCAGGAAAAGACGCATCGAGTCGTCGTCTTCCGCGAGCAGGATGCGGCCCGTGATGCGGCCTTCGGGTTGTGTCGTCATGGTCGTGTCCGCCGCTTCTTACGGGGGAGGACTTAACATTTCCTGTCGTGGGCTTGCCAGCCCGAAACCCGCCCCGGCCCTCTTTTGCTTTCGTTCCGCCGCGGCTAGGCTGGCGCCGATGCCGCACGCAGGGGATCATCGTCGTTGAGCGCCGAGCCGTCCGTCTCCGCGCTGACGCCCGGGCACTTCGTTTCGGGTCCGCGCGGCGCGCCCGTGCCGCTGGTGCTCGCCTCGCCGCACAGCGGCCGCGCGTGGCCGCCCGGGTTCCTGTCGGCCGCCGCACTCGACGTCGGCGGGCTGCGGCGCGCCGAGGACGCCTATGTCGATGAATTGCTGGCGCCCGCGACCGAATCGGGCGCGCCGCTGATCACGGCGCGCTGGGCGCGCACCTATGTCGACCTCAACCGCGACCCGCAGGAGATCGACCTCACCCTGCTGAGCGACCCGGCCGCCGCCGGACCGGTGAAGACCACCGAGCGCGTCCGCTCCGGCCTCGGCGTGCTGCCGCGGCTGACGGGGCCGGGGCTGCACATCTACAGGAGCCGGATCAGCAGCGCGGCGGCATTGCAGCGAATCGCCGCCGTGCACGCGCCGTATCACCGGCGGCTCGCGGCGCTGATCGACGATGCCGCCGCCTGCCACGGCTATGCGCTGCTGATCGACGGCCACTCGATGCCGCCGCTCTCGCTGCCGGCGCGGCAGCGGCCGGAGATCGTGATCGGGGACGCGGGCGGCACCTCCGCCCCCGAATCGGTGGTGCGCCGGGTGGAAGCGCATTTCCGGCGCGCGGGCCTGCGCGTCGCGCGCAACACGCCCTATGCGGGCGGGTACACGACCCGTTTCCACGCCGCCCCGGCGCGCGGCCGATTCGCGATCCAGATCGAGATCGACCGCACGCTCTACATGGACCCGGACACGCTGGAACGGCACGCCGGCTTCGGCGCCGTCGCGGAAACACTGAAAAACCTGGTGGACGAGCTGCTCGACTGGCTGCCGCAAATGTTCGGAAGACCGCAGGCAATCGCGGCGGAATAAGCCTGAAAGAAAAAAGGTCACTCCGACGAATCGCCGAAGTGACCAGGGTTCAGGGAGGACGTGGCATCGTCCTCGTCAGACGATGCTACGCAGGCGTGCCGCGCAAAAGGGGGGGAACGCAGCGCCGCCCGAATGCAAGATGGGCCTGAATTGTTAAGTTTTCAAGCGTCTGCCCGATTTTTTCGCAAAAAAGGCAACATTCTCGCCAGAACATCATCGCGATCGAGGAAATGATGCTTCAAGGCGCCTGCGACATGCAGAACGACGAGCACGATCGCCAGCAACGCGGCGGGGCCATGCACAGCGTGGAAGACGCCGCGGCCGGCCTTGTCCAGCGGCGAATGGGGAAGCTCGAAAAGGCCGAACCACACCAGCGGCCGTTCGGGGCTTGCCGCGAACGCCCAGCCGCTGAGCGGCAGCGCGAGCAGCAGGACGTAGAAGCCGACGTGCGTGAGGCGGGCGAGAAACACCTCCCACCCCTTCATGTGCGCGGGCAGGACGAGGAAGCCGTCCTTCAGCCGCAGCACGAGCCGCCACAGCGTGAGCACGAGGACGGTGATCCCCACCGACTTGTGGATGCCCATGACCGCGCCGCGCTCGGGACCTTCGAGCCCTTCGGCGTACATGGCGCCGGCGATGTTGCCGAGAACGAGAACGGCGATCAGCCAGTGAAGCGCGATCGCCGTTCTTGAATAGCTGCTGTGTACCGTCGCCATAGAGCCCGTCCCTCCGATTGCCCTGCAACTACGAGGAGTCTAGGCAGAATCCCCCTCGGCGCAAGCCAATGCGGGAGAGCGCTCAGGCGTCCGTGCGTTCCGCCGCGGCCTTCGCCGCGCCCTGCGAGAACAGGTCGGTGACGTAGGACAGCGAGAAGAGGTGCGCGTACATCAGCGGCAGCATCCCGTTCTGGATGAGCTTGCGCGCCTGGTCGCCGCGAAGGTCGCGGATCTTGTCCTGCGAGATCATCTTGAAGCCGCGGTAGATCGCGGGCTGCGCCATGCCGTCCATCTGGATGGAAACCTCGCCGTCCATCAGGAACTCACCCTTTTCGAGCTCCTGCACGAACGCCTGCGTCTTGCGCATCGAGTTCTCGAACTGCTCGCAGAACTCGAGGACGTTCTTCACCACGTCGGTCGCCTCGCCGTCCTTGAACAGCGCCTCGCCCTCGTCGGCGCCGAGGTCCTCGGAGGTCTCGTCGAAGCAGAGCGTCAGCTCCTCCGACTGCGGATTGATCCGCGCGAGCAGGAACGGATAGCGGCGCACATAGGCGGGCACGTAGGTGCCGGCGCGCCAGTTGCCCTCGTCGTCGACGAACAGGTTCTGGCCTTCGCTGAGCGAGGTGAGCGCGAGGGGCACGGGCGTCTGCCCGGCCGCGAAGACGATCGGGTAATGGCGCTGCGCGAGGTGGAACTCGTCGACCGTGAGGGGAATCGCGTGCAGCCCGCGCGCGAACGGCGCGCCGGTGCGGGACTTCAGCCCGAGCGCCTGATGCACCGACGAGGAGAGCGGCGCGAGCGCGTTGTAGAGCGGCGGCAACTGGGCGGCTTGCGGATTGGTGGCCATTGTGTTCCTTCAGGCGCGGCTACGGAGTTGAAATTCGGCCGACCGTTTAGGCGGTCTGCCGCTTCGCGGCAAGCGAAGAGCAGGAACGGAAAAAGCGCGGACACGATGGAACACGGCCTTATCGAACACGACACGGGGCAGGACGCCCGCGAGATCGCGCTCGTCGACCCCGCGGGCTTCGAAGCGTGGCGGGACGCGCTGCCGGCGCGGGCGCGCGCCGCCGTCGAGGCCGCCGAGTTCAAGGGCGCGGCAGGTACGCGCGTGATCCTTCCCGGCAACGAGGCCGAAAGCTGGAGCGCCGCCTTCGGCGCGCCCGCAAGCCTTGGGCCGTGGGATCTCGCCGCCGCCGTGAAAGCCCTGCCCGCCGGGCGCTACAGGCTCGGCGGCGGACGCGAGCCGGGCGCGGCGGCGCTCGGCTGGATGCTCGCCCACTACACGTTCGCGCGCTACCTCTCCGAACCCAAGCCGGTCGCCGCGCGCACGCTGCTGGTGCCGAAAGCGGTCGACATCGCGGCGCTCGAGCGGCTCGCGGGCGCGCAGGCGCTGGTGCGCGACCTCGTCAACACGCCCGCCGAGGACATGGGGCCGGAGGCGCTGGAGGCGGCGGTGCGCGACGTCGCCCGCCACCACGGCGCCGAGGTGAAGGTGACCCAGGGCGACGACCTGCTGGCGGCGAACTTCCCGACCATCCACGCCGTCGGCCGCGCCGCCGCCGCGGGCCGCGCGCCGCGGCTCATCGACATGGGCTGGGGCCGCAAGGGCGACCCGAAGCTGACCATCATCGGCAAGGGCGTGTGCTTCGATTCCGGCGGGCTCGACATCAAGACCGCGGGCAACATGCTGCTGATGAAGAAGGACATGGGCGGCGCGGCGCACGCGCTGGCGCTCGCCGGACTCGTGATGGGCGCGAAGCTGCGCGTGCGGCTGCAGCTCATCATCCCGGCGGTCGAGAACGCCATCGACGGCGGCGCGTTCCGCCCCGGCGACATCATCAGGACGCGCAAGGGCACGACCGTCGAGATCGGCAACACCGATGCCGAGGGGCGGCTGGTGCTGTGCGACGCGCTGGCGCTCGCGGGCGAGGACGGCCCGGACCTCATCCTCGACTTCGCGACGCTGACCGGCGCGGCGCGCGTGGCGCTCGGCCCGGACCTCCCGGCGCTGTTCGCCAACGACGACGCGCTCGCCGAGGGCCTCCTCGAAGGCGCGCAGGCGAGCGGCGACCCGCTGTGGCGGATGCCGCTGTGGAAACCCTATGCGGAGATGCTGAAGTCCGACGTCGCCGACATCAACAACAGCGCCTCGGGTGCGTTCGCCGGGGCGATCACCGCCGCGCTGTATCTCGAAAAGTTCGTCGATCCGAAGACGCCGTGGGCGCACCTCGATACGTTCGCGTGGATGCCGTCGGCGAAGCCCGGCCGTCCGAAGGGCGGAGAAGCGCTGGGTCTCCGGGCATTTTGGGCGTATATAGAGAAGCGTTACGGTAATCATCGCTCCGAATGAACGCTTCGACCGGTTAACCCAAAATATCAACTAATCATTAACTCTCGTTAAAATATGGTGACCCGAAACAAGATAACGGGTGAACAGCCATGTCCCTCTCAGGCCTAGACGACCGGATCGACGCGCTCCTCAGTCCCTGGATGCAAACCGTCATCGCGTATGTGCAATCGAACCGTCCCGATCTCACCAACCGGCAGATGGCGCTGCTGCTGCTCGTCTACCTGACGCCGGGGCCGCACACGGTGCGCGGCCTCGCGGCCAAGCTCAGGGTTTCGAAACCCGTCATCACGCGGGCACTCAACACGCTCGGCGCCTTCGGCTATATCCGCCGCCAGAAGGACGAGAGTGACCTGCGCAACATCTTCGTCGAGCGGACCGCGCAGGGCCACGAATTCCTCGAAACCTTCGCAGGAATGATCGAGACGACGCAGGGCCATGCCAGCCGTAACCAAGACCGCGAGGAGCGCGCCTACCTCTAGCACCGGCTCCGGCCGCCCGGACCCGCGCATCAATGCGTGGCGGGACGACCTTGCCGATATAGCGTTTGAGGGCGTCGTCGACGTGCCGCGCTTCGCGGTCCCCGTCCGCCATCGGCTGACCGCGCCTCAGGCCCCCATCCGCAAGGCGCCGGAGGCGAACGCCGTCGCCGTGAGCGAGCTGCTTTCGGGCGAGGCCTTCGACGTGCTCGACATGGCGGACGGCGTCGCGTGGGGCTACAGCGTCCACGATCGCTATGTCGGCTATGTCGACGCCGTGCTGCTCGCCGAAGGCGCGGATGCGCCAACGCACCGGATCGCCGCGCCGACCGCGCTGGTCTTCGCAAGGCCCGACATCAAGTCCGCCGTGATCGGCGCGCTTCCGATGGGCGCGCTGATCCGCGCCGACGGGCACGACGAGACGTTCGTATCGACGGCCGGCGGCTATGTTCACAGGCGCCACATCGCCGCCCTCGACGACCACGCCGCCGATCCGGTCGCGATCGCCGAACTCTTTCTCGGCACACCCTACAAGTGGGGCGGCCGCACACGCGGCGGGCTCGACTGCTCGGGGCTGGTGCAGGTCGCGCTCGGCGCCTGCGGCATCGCGGCCCCGCGCGACAGCGACATGCAGGCGGCGCTCGGGCGCGAGGTCGAGGACCGGCGCTACCGGCGCGGCGACCTCGTGTTCTTCCCCGGCCATGTCGGCTTCATGTTCGACGAGACGCGACTGCTGCACGCCAACGCCTTCTTCATGTCGACGGTGATCGAGCCGCTCGCCGACGTCGTGGGCCGGTTGCTGCCACGATACGAGAAGCCCGTGACGGCGGTCCGCCGCCTATAGCTCGCCGCGTTCCCGGCGGATCGCCCGCCATTTCACGACATTGGCGTTGTGCTCGGCGAGCGTGCGCGCGAACACGTGGCCGCCGGTGCCGTCGGCGACGAAATAGAGCGCATCGGTGGTTTCCGGATCAAGCACGGCCTCGATCGACGCGCGCCCCGGATTGGCGATCGGCCCCGCCGGAAGCCCGGCCTTCGCATAGGTGTTGTAGCCGTTGTCGGCGCGCAGCTCGGACTGGCGAATGCGGCGGCCGAGCGGCTTCCCCTTGGTGATCGGGTAGATCACCGTGGGATCGGCCTGAAGCATCATGCCGATGCGCAGGCGGTTCGAATAGACGCCCGCGATCGTCCGGCGCTCCTCCGCCTTCGCGGTCTCCTTCTCGACGATGGCGGCGAGGTTCACCGCCTCCTCCGGCGTCTTCACGACCGCCGAGGGCCTGCGCGCCGCCCAGAGCTCGGCGAGCGTCTTCGTCATCGCGTCCTGCATCCGCTTCAGCACCGCGGCGCGCGGCTCGCCGCGCTCGAAGCTGTAGCCGCCCGGCAGCACCGAGCCTTCCGCGGGGACCTCCGCCTCGCCGGTCAGCAGTTCCTCGGCCATCAGCTTTTCATGGACGAGGATCGACGGCAGGCCTTCGGGAATGACGATCAGCCGCTGGAGCGGCTCCCCGTATTGCAGGATGCGCAGGATCGCCGCCGGGCTGCTGCCCGCCGGGATGCGGAACTCGCCCGCCTTGATCGGCGCGCCGGAGCCGAGCGCGCGCGCCATCAGCCGGAACGCGTCCGAGGACCGGATCGCGCCCTGCTCTTCGAGCTGTTCGGCGGTCGCGGCGAGCGTCGCCCCGCGCGGCACGATGAAATCGGCGTCCGCGAGCAGCGGCCCCTTCGCGGTCCACTGGAAGACGAGCACGGCAGCAGCCGCCAGCGCCGCGACGACGATGGCGACCAGCAGCTTTTTCATGAGGTCAGAACGCCTTGACGATCAGCGAGGCGTTGGTGCCGCCGAACCCGAAGCTGTTGTTGAGCGCCGCCTTGATCTTCCGCTCGCGCGCCACGAGCGGCACGAGATCGACGCCCGCGCAGCCGTCGCTCGGGTTTTCGAGGTTGATCGTCGGCGGCGCGATCTGGTCGCGGATGGCGAGCAGGCAGAAGATCGTCTCGACCGCGCCCGCGCCGCCGAGCAGGTGCCCGATGGCGCTCTTGGTCGAGGACATGGACACGCCCTCCATCGCGCTGCCGAACAGGCGGCGGACTGCGCCGAGCTCGATCTCGTCGCCGAGCGGCGTCGAGGTACCGTGCGCGTTGATGTAGTCGATGTCGGACGGGTCGAGGCCCGCCTTCTTCAGCGCCATCTGCATGGAGCGGAAGCCGCCGTAACCCTCCGGGTGCGGCGCGGTGACGTGATAGCCGTCTCCGGTGAGGCCGTAGCCGACGACCTCGCCGTAGATCTTCGCACCGCGCGCCTTCGCGTGCTCAAGCTCCTCGAGCACCACGACGCCCGCGCCCTCGCCCATGACGAAGCCGTCACGGTCCTTGTCGTAGGGGCGGCTGGCGCGCTCCGGCTGATCGTTGAACGCCGTCGAGAGCGCGCGGGCCTGAGCGAAACCGGCGATGCCGAGCGGGCAGATGGCGCTTTCGGCACCGCCCGCGAGCATGATGTCGGCATCGTCGAGCGCGATCATGCGCGCGGCGTCGCCGATCGAGTGCGCGCCCGTGGAGCAGGCGGTGACGACGGCGTGGTTCGGGCCCATCAGGCCGTACTTGATCGAGACCTGACCCGACACGAGGTTGATGAGGCGGCCGTGCACGAAGTGCGGGCTGACGCGGCGCGGGCCCTTTTCGTGGAGCACGATGGATTCGGATTCGATGCCCGGCAGACCGCCGATGCCCGAGCCGATCGAGCAGCCCGCGCGCAGCCTTTCTTCCTCGGAGAGATCCGTGAGGCCCGCATCCTCGATGGCCTGACCGGCAGCGTCGATGCCGAACTGGATGAACAGGTCGACCTGCCGCTGGATCTTGTGGTCGACGCGCTTCGAGACGTCCCAGCCGTCCTCGCGGCCGTCCATCTTCACCTCGCAGGCGATGGTGCAGGCCTGATCGGACGGATCGAACCGGGTGATGCGCGCGGCGCCCGACTTCGAGGCGAGGATGTTGCGCCAGCTGGAGTCAACGTCTCCGCCCAGCGGTGTGACGAGGCCCAGTCCGGTGACGACGACGCGGCGCATTCGGTTCTCCCGTGATCCTTATAACAAGCGAGCGGCCCACCGGCTTTTCCGGGGAGCCGCTCGCGAATCCGTGCCGTTTTGTCCGGCAAGCGTCCCCGTGTCAGGCGGCGCTGTTTTCCTCGATGTAGCCGATCGCGTCCTTCACGGTGAGGATCTTCTCGGCGGCATCGTCGGGGATCTCGACGCCGAACTCTTCCTCGAACGCCATCACCAGCTCAACGGTGTCGAG
>JACFNY010000635.1 GCA_019454625.1 Sphingomonadaceae bacterium | reverse complement strand
ACGCAGGGCAACAAAATCTATGTCGACGGCGTGCCGCTGTTTCCCGGCGTCGGAGCGAACACCACCGCCTCGGGAACGCTGGCGGCGATGGTGCAGTTGCGCGACGGCTACGCCAGCGAATTCCAGCTTCAGCTCGATGAAGTCGCCCGCGGACTGATTTCCGCCTTTTCCGAAACCGATCCTTCCAACCCCGCCAACGTGCTGGCCGGTCTGTTCGTCGAGATCGGCGTCGCGGGGGTGCCGCCAGACGGCGCCGTCTCGGTCGGCCTGGCCGGCAGGATCGGCCTCAACGCCCTGGCCGACCCCGACCAGGGCGGCAATTCCATGCTGCTGCGCGACGGCGTCAACTTCAACTACAACGCCTCCGGCTTTGGAAGCTTCAACGAAAGGCTGCTTGCCTATACCGACCGCATCGACGCCCCGTCCAATTTCATCAACAGTTCCGGCGTGTCGGCCAGCCAGAGCCTGAGCGCCTATTCCACCGCGGCCATCGGCTGGCTCGAAGATGCCCGCAAGACCGCCGCCGGCGCCGCGGAAGCCAAGAGCGCGCTGGCGATCCGCAGCGCGGAATCGCTGTCGAACCTGACCAGCGTCAATGTCGACGAGGAAATGGCGCTGATGCTGGAACTCGAACACTCCTATTCGGCCTCGGCCAAGATGTTGCAGGTCGTCGACGAAATGCTCCGAACTCTTCTGGCCGCGGTGAGATAGCAATGAAAGTCTCCTTCGTTTCTTCCCAGGCGATTTCCAGCGCGCTGCGCTACCAGACCGCGCGCCTTCAGGCCGACCTGACCAACGCCTCCAAGGAAATGAGCACGCTGCGCGTGGCCGACACCGGCCTCGCGCTCGGCGCGCGCAGCAGCATCTCCGCCTCGCTCTATCGCGAGATCGAACGTCTGGAAGGCATCACCGATTCCAACGAACTCGCCGCGGCGCGGCTGAAGTCGACCCAGCTTGGCCTGCAACAACTGACCGACGCCGCAAGCGAGCTGCTGTCCAACTTCTCGAGCACGCTCTCGGGCGCGGGCGCCCCCAGCATCGCC
>JACFNY010000077.1 GCA_019454625.1 Sphingomonadaceae bacterium | reverse complement strand
AGGGGCCTGCCAAACAAGACCATCGCCTATGATCTCAATATCTCCGCGCGCACGGTCGAGGTGCACCGCGCGAACATGATGGCGAAGCTCGGCGTCCGTTCCCTCTCGGACGCGCTGCGGATCGCCTTCGCGGCCGGGCTGGGCAGTAGGCAGGCCGAGCCAGACGCCGCACGTCCGGCGGACTTCGGAGGCCGCACCGCGCAGTGACTCCCGGTGCGGGTCAGGAGCAATACGTAGCGACAGGCCCATCGGGCGGGCGCATGAAAGGAACCGACCGGAATCGGCCGGTCGGGAGCCGGAACTCCGCATGACTGTTCAGGCGCAGATCGAGCGCCCCCGCGTACTTCTCGTCGAGGACGACAGCGGCGTCCGCCGGTCAATCCAGCTTTTGCTTCAGGCGCGGGGCTATGATGTGAGGGCGTTTTCCAGTGCGTCGCTGGCGCTCGCCGATCCCGCCGCGTCCGACGCCGCCTGCCTTGTCACCGACTATCGCATGGACGGCATGGACGGCGCCGAACTGCTGCGGAGCCTGCGCGCGGCCGGATGGTCCCGGCCCGCGATCCTCATCACCGCGCACCGCACCGATTTCGTTGTGGCAATGGAGGACGAAACCTGTTTCGATGCCGTACTCGAGAAGCCGCTGCTCGATCACCGGCTCATCACGTGCGTCGACCGCGCCACGGGCCGCGGCGGATGAGACCCGGCGCGACGGCCTATCCCGCCTGCGTCCGCGCCGCAGGGCTGCGGGTTCCCGCTTCCGCCCGCGCGATCTCGGCGACGGTGTGGACGAAGCTGTCGGGATTGAGCGAGATGGAATCGATGCCTTCCCGCACCAGAAAGGCTGCGAAGTCCGGATAGTTGCTGGGCGCCTGCCCGCAGATGCCGACCTTGATCCCGGCCTCATGTGCCTTGCCGATCGCCTCGGCGATCATGCGCGTCACCGCCTCGTCGCGTTCGTCGAACAGGCCGGCGAGCAGGTCCGAATCCCGGTCCACGCCGAGCACGAGCTGGGTGAGATCGTTGGAACCGATCGAAAAGCCGTCGAACCGCTCCGCGAACTGCTCGGCCAGAACCACGTTGGAGGGGATCTCGCACATCATGTAGACTTGCAGACCGTGTTCGCCCCGCCGCAGGCCGTTTTCGGCCATCACTGCCAGCACGCGGTCGGCCTCCGCCGGTGTGCGGCAGAAGGGAACCATGACGATGACGTTGGTGAAGCCCAGCGTCTCGCGGACACGCTTCAGGGCGCGGCATTCGAGCGCGAAGCCCTCCCGGTAGCGGTCGTCGTAGTAGCGCGACGCGCCCCGGAACCCGAGCATCGGGTTTTCCTCCTCGGTTTCGAACGCGCTGCCGCCGATTAGATGCGCGTATTCGTTCGTCTTGAAATCGCTGAGCCGGACGATCGCCGGATGCGGATGCCAGGGGCTCGCCAGCTTGGCGATGCCGCGTGCGAGGACGTCCACGAAATAATCGGCCGGTTCGGCATAGCCGCGCGTCAACTCCCGGATTTGTCGCTGATCCGCCGGGCTCGCCCGTTCGGGATGGACGAGCGCCATCGGATGCACCTTGATCAGCGAATTGATGATGAATTCCATCCGGGCGAGCCCGACGCCCCGCGCGGGCAGGCGCCACCACTGGAACGCCGCCGCGGGATTGGCGATGTTCACCATGACGTCCGTTCCGGTTTCGGGCAGTGCCCCGACATCGACCTCGGTCTGCTCGAAGGGAATGAGCCCCGCGTACACGGTTCCCACGTCGCCTTCCGCGCAGCAGAGGGTGATGTCCTGACCATCGCCGATCAGCTTGCTCGCCCCGCCGGTGCCGACGATGGCGGGCACGCCGAGCTCGCGGCTGACGATGGCGGCATGGCTGGTGGTCCCGCCGTGATCGGTGACGATCCCGGCGGCGCGCTTCATCACCGGCACCCAGTCGGGATCGGTGGTCTCCGTGACCAGCACCGCGCCGTCCCGGAAGTGCGCGATGTCCGCCGCGCTGCGGATGACGCAGGCCGCGCCCGACGCGATCGCGCTGCCGACGGCGGCTCCGGTCGCCAGCGGCGTACCTTTCCCCTTCAGCCGATAGTGGCGGAAGGCGGTGGCGCTTGCACCGGCCTGTACGGTTTCGGGCCGCGCCTGCACGATGAACAGCACGCCGGATTCGCCGTCCTTCGCCCATTCCATATCCATCGGCCGTCCGTAGTGCGCCTCGATGGCGACCGCCCAGCGCGCGAGCTGAAGGATGTCAGCGTCGTCCAGCACGAAGGCCTCGCGCTCGGCGGGCTTGGTCTCGACGATCCGGGTGCGCCTGCTGCCGTCTTCGGCGTAGACCATCTTGAAGGCCTTGCCGCCCCTCTCCTTCTCGATGATCGGCTCCGCACCGGCCACGGCGAGGAGCGGCTTGAAGACGATGTACTTGTCGGGATCGACGCTGCCCTGCACCACCGTCTCGCCGAGTCCCCATGCAGCGCTGATCACCGCCGCGTGCGGGAACCCGGTCTCGGTGTCGATGGAGAACATCACGCCCGATCCGGCGAGGTCCGAACGGACCATCTGCTGGACCCCGATCGACAGCGCGACGTCCATGTGATCGAAGCCCTTGGCCTCGCGGTAGCTGATCGCCCGGTCGGTGAACAGCGAGGCATAGCAGCGGCGGCAGGCGTCGAGCAGCGCGCGCGGCCCCCGGACGTTGAGGAAGGTTTCCTGCTGTCCGGCGAAGCTGGCGTCGGGCAGGTCCTCGGCGGTGGCGCTGCTGCGCACGGCGGTCGCCGGCGCCTCGCTGCCGGTGCGCACGCCGAGTTCCCGATAAGCGGCGCGAATCTCATCGGCGATCGCGGCCGGAAACTCGCTTTCGAGGAACAGCGCCCGGATCGCCTGCCCAGTCTGCTGAAGCGTCGCCTTTTGCCGGTGGTAGGCATCGAGCAGCGCAGAGATTTTCGGTTCGAGGCCGTTGGCATCGAGATAGGCGCGATAGGCTGCGGCGGTCGTCGCGAAGCCGGCCGGTACCCGGATGCCCGCGCCCGAAAGCGCAACCGTCATCTCGCCCAGCGATGCGTTCTTGCCGCCGACGGCGGGAACGTCGGCGATCCCGGTCCTGTCGAACCAGATGATGCTCGGCTGCGGCATGATTCTCCTTCCGTGCAATGCCCGGACCTGTCCCCCGAAAAGGCGGCCGTCAGGGATGAATGGCGACCTTCAGCACGCCGTCGCGCTGATGCGCGAAAAGGTCGTAGGCGGTTTCGATGTCGTCAAGGCCGAAGCGGTGCGTCACCAGTGCCCCCGTGTCCACGCGCCCTGTCGCGATGACGTCCATCAGCCGCCGCATCCGCTCCTTGCCGCCCGGGCAGAGCGTGGTGACGATGCGATTGTCGCCGAGGCCCGCCGAAAAGGAGTCGAGCGGGATGCGCAGGTCCTCCGAATAGACGCCGAGCGACGACAGCGTCCCGCCCGGCCGCAGCACGCGCAGCGCCGCCTCGAAGGTCTCCTGCCGCCCGAGCGCCTCGATGGATACGTCGACTCCGCGCCCGTCGGTGATCCGCCGGATCTCGTCCACTGGATCGACCTTCGAGAAATCGACGACATGGTCCGCGCCCATGGCGCGGGCGATCTCCGCGCGTTCGGGCAGTGATTCGACCGCGATGATCCGCGCCGCGCCCATCAGCCGCGCGCCCGCCGTCGCGCACAGACCGATCGGCCCCTGCGCGAACACCGCGACCGTGTCGCCGATGCGGATGCGCCCCGATTCGGCGCCGCTGAACCCGGTGGAGAGAATGTCCGGGCACATCAGCACCTGCTCGTCGGTCAGCCCGTCCGGCACAGGCGCCAGATTCGCCATCGCGTCGGGGACGAGCAGGAATTCGGCCTGCGCCCCGTCGATGGTGTTGCCGAAGCGCCAGCCGCCCAGCGGCTTCCAGCCGTGACCGTGTGCGCCGCCGCACTGCGAGCCGCAGCCCGACAGCGACGCGTTGGAATAGCCGGACGGCGTGATCGCCCCGGCGATCACCCGCTGCCCCTCGCGATAGCCCTGAACGGCCGAGCCCAGCTTCTCGATCACGCCCACCGGCTCATGCCCGATGGTGAGCCCGGACGCGACCGGGTATTCCCCCTTGAGGATATGGATGTCCGTGCCGCAGATCGTGGTCGTGGTGACGCGGATCAGCGCATCGAGCGGCCCCACATTGGGAACGGGCTTCTCGCCGAGGACGATCCGTCCGGGCTCGATAAAGATCGCGGCTTTCATCTTCTGCGCCATGGCGGTGTCTCTCCAGCAGGCGAAGCTGCGGGCCGGCCGCAGTTCATTCGGGCCGAAAGTGAAGGATCGGGTGGGCGGCGTCGCTACGTAACAATCCTTAGATGCGCGGACCTCTCCGTATAACCCCGTATTTCACGCGCGCCCGTCTTCGGTCACCGTCCCGTTTTGACCACGAAAGACGAAGTCGTTGTCGAACGGAGACGATCCGGGCGCAACCATCGTCGTTTCGGCACGTTTGCCCTTCATGCGCAAAACGGGAGATCGTCACATGTCGACAAGAGAAGCCGTTACGCTGAATCAGCCCACCGACGCATCATCGACCGGCTTCTGTGTCACGGCCTGCGTCAACCCGTCCGGACAGGCCGCATCTGTCGTGCCCCATGCTTTCGCGATCGCGCAGGCCCTCGGCGCGCCACTCACATTGCTACACGTCCTCGAAGCGCGGGCGGCAAGGGAAGCGCGGCCCGATCCGATCGAATGGGACCTGCGGCGGCATGAAGCGAGACGCGCGCTGGACCGAATCGCATCGTCGTCTCAGCCCGCGGCGTCGAACGCGGACGTGGCGCTGGCGGAAGGCCCCACCGCCGACGAGATATGCCGCTTCGCCGCGGGGCACGGCGACGGGCTGATCGTCCTCGGGACACGCGGCCGCAGGGACGCGAGCCTGGACGGCATCGGCGGGACCACCCACAACGTGCTCAACCGGGTCCCGGGCTCGATCCTGCTCGTCCCGGTCGACGCCCGGCTCGCCCCGTCCGGATACCGCCGGATCATCGTTCCGGTCGACGGTTCGTGCTGGGCCGAAAGCGTGCTGCCGCTGGCCGCCCGGCTCGCGAAGGCCGCCGATGCCGAACTGCTGCTGGCGCACGTCGTACCGATGCCGGAACTGACGGAGACGCGGCCTCTGGAACCGGAGGACCTGCTGCTCCGGCGGCGCGTCGTCGAGCGCAACGAGGAGACGGCACGCGCCTATCTCGAACGGATGCGCGCCTCTCTGGCCGGCAGGGGTTTGCGCGTTCGCGTGCTTTCCTTGCGGGGAGACGATGTCCGCGTCACGCTCGCAAGGCTGATCGACACCGAGGCGGCGGACCTCGTCGTCCTTTCGGCGCGCGGCCACGGCGGCAGCCGCCATGACGACATGCGCTACGGCAGCGTGGCCTCCTATCTCATGACCCATTCGACCGCGCCGCTGCTCATCGTGCGTCCGCCTTCAGCCCATGCCGAACCGTCCGCGATGCCGGACCACCACGTGCGTCTCCCCGTGGCCTGCTCCGCCTGAGACATGGCGGATGAAGGCCCGGAACCGCTCGCGGCCGAAGCGCATGAAATCACCACGCGTCATCGCCTCGCCGGGCTGAAAGCGAAACCGTCCGCGCTGCCTGCACGGTCCGGGCTCCCGGAGGCACGCGCATGGCTGGAACGGGCGCGGATCGCCGCGGGCGCCGCGGGGCCGCAAGGCAGCGCGGCGGCGGAATGGCTGCTCGACAACGACTACCATGTCCAGCGCGCGATTCTCCAGATCCGGGAAGACCTGCCGTCCCGCTTCTACAACCGGCTGCCCGGCCTCGCGGGGAGCGAAACGGGCGGAGGACCGCGCGTCCATTCGCTTGCCCACGCCCTGCTCCGCGCATCCCATCTGCAAGTCTCGCTCGCCGGCGCCGTGCAGTTCGTCGACCGTTATCAGGATCAGGCCCCGCTCAGCATCGCCGAGGTCTGGGCGTTCCCGGCCATGCTCAGGATCGCCTGCCTCGAGCTGCTGATCGCCAGCTTCTCCAGGATCTTCCCGGATGTCGTGCCGCCGTTCGAGGTCCACCCGGAAGCCGGGCTTGCGGCGGCCACCGACGACACCGAATGCGTGGTACGGTCCATCGCCAACCTCGCCGTCATCTCCACCATCCAGTGGAAGGATTTCTTCGACCGGACGAGCAGGGTCGAAGCGATCCTCAGGCGCGATCCGGCGGGCGTGTACCCGAGGATGGATTTCGAGACCCGCGACCGCTACCGGCACGCGATCGAGAGGCTTGCCGTCCATGCCCGGCGGCCCGAATGGGAGGTCGCGGAAAGGGCGTTGGCGCAGTGCCGCAGCGACCACGACATCCCCTCGGGGCATGTCGGCTACTGGCTGGTCGATGCCGGCAGGCCGATATTCGAGGACGCGATCGACTCGCGCCCCTTCGCGCTGGAAGCACTGGGGCGCCGCGTGCTGCGCCATCCCGGCGCGCTCTACGCGCTCGCGCTGCTGCTGGCGGGCCTCGCCGCGTTCATGGTCCCCGCGCTCTATCTCGCTTCGGTCGAGGCGACGCTCGTGTCATGGCTGCTGGGGATTGCCCTGACCATCCTTCCCGCCTCCGTCCTCAGCGTCACGGTCGTCAACTGGCTGGTGACGCAGGTCGCATCGCCGCGCGTGCTTCCCAAGCTCGACTTCAAGGACGGGATGCCCGCCGATTGTCCAACCGCCGTGGTGATGCCGGTCCTCGTGGCCCGGGTCGCGGATGTCCCCCCTCTTCTCCAGCGCCTCGAAAATCATCATCTCTCGAATCCCGATCCGATGCTGCGCTTCGTCCTGCTGAGCGATCCCGCCGATGCCGACGAGGCGGTCCTCGCCTCGGACACCGCGGTCGAACAGGCGCTCGCCGAGGGGATCGGCAGGCTCAACGACAGGTACGGCGGCAGCGATGGCGCCCGCCCCTTTTGCCTCATGCACCGGCCGCGCCTCTACAATCCGGCGCAGGGCTGCTGGATGGGATGGGAGCGCAAGCGCGGCAAGCTGGAGCAGTTCAACCGCTTCGTCCTCCACGGCGATCTCGCGCCCTTCAGCCTGATCGCCGGGGAGATCGAGGTGTTGCGGCATGTCCGCTTCGTCGTGACCGCGGATGCCGACACGCGGCTTCCGCCCGGCGTGGTGAACCGCATGGCCGCGGCGCTGGCGCATCCGCTGAACACGGCCCGGTTCGATCCGGCCGGCGGCCGCGTCGCGCGCGGCTACACGATCCTGCAACCGCGCGTGGAGATCGCGCCCGACGCCACGGGCCGCTCGCCGTTCTCCCGCATCTATGGCGGCGACACCACGATCGACATCTATTCCCGCGCGGTTTCGGATGTCTATCAGGACCTGCTCGGCACCGGCGTCTTCATCGGAAAGGGCATCTACGAGGTCGCTGCGTTCGAGCGAAGCCTCGAGGACCGGATCCCGGAAAACCGTCTGCTCAGCCATGACCTTTTCGAGGGATTGCACGGGCGGGTCGCGCTGGCCACCGACATCATCGTCTACGAGGGGTTCCCGTCCGCCTATCTCGACTTCGCATGGCGCTGGCATCGCTGGGTCCGCGGCGACTGGCAAATCCTCGCGTGGCTGTTTCCCCTCGTGCCGGGGCGCGGCGGCAGATGGCTGCGCAATCGCCTGGACTGGTTCGACCGGCTCAAGATCTTCGACAATCTCCGCCGCAGCCTCGTCCCCGTGAGCACGGTGGCATTGCTGCTCGGCGGCTGGTTCGTGCTTCCCGGCAGCCCCTGGGTCTGGACACTGCTCGCGATCGCCGCGCCCGGCGGGTATCTTTTCACGGAACTGGTCACGGGGCTCGCGCAGGGACGACGCCGCGGCGTCGTGCAGAGCCTGCTGCGCCGTCTTGGCGATCATGCCGCGCGCTGGCTGCTGGCCATCGTTTTTCTGGTCAGCGACGCCACCATCGCCCTGCACGCCATCGCGGTCACGCTCGGACGGCTCGCTTCGGGACGCCGGCTTCTCGAATGGACATCCGCGGCGCACATGGCCGCGCGCCTCGCGGAGCGCCCGCCCCGCATGGCCGCGTGGCGGGACATGGCCACCTCGCCCGCGCTCGCGCTGGCGGCCGGGACAGGACTGGCCCTGAACGCGCCTCCGGTGCTCGCCGTCGCCG
>JACFNY010000076.1 GCA_019454625.1 Sphingomonadaceae bacterium | reverse complement strand
CCTTCGTCGTCGGCCCCGATAGGCGCGAGATCACGGTGACGGTCAGCGTCGGCGCGGGGTAGCGCAGCCCGGTCTGCGCATTCGAGGCATCCGGCACCTCGGTCCACCGCTTCTCGCCCGCGGCACAGGTCTGGACCGCCGGAAAGCGCAACGGACCGGTCGCGCCCGGCAGGCGCAGCAGCACCGTGAACTGCTCGAAATGCGAATCCGGCACGGCAGGCCCGCCCGACCACGTGATCCGCGTCACGCGCTCGCGCTGCACGACGCCTTCGTTGATGATCGGATCGGCAAGCGGCGCGTGCTCGAGCCGAATGTCCCAGCCCGCCTTCGGCTGCGGCTTTGCGAAAACGATGCTCTCGGGAATCTCGACGCTGAGCGCCGTGGTCGCCGCCCCCGCGCAGCCTTCGGGCACCCAGAACGCCAGCGCCACCGGGCGCCCGGCCTCCGCCGACCGGGGCATGGTGACGACATGCGCGGATGCGGCGCCCGCCCAGAGCATCGCGGCACCGCCGATCAATACTGCGCGCCTGTTCATCTTCCCCGACCTCCCGACTCTGACACATGTCAATGTTATTTCGAAATTTTCGCACGATTTTGAAAAAGGCTCAAACATCTTTAGAATAGTTTCGAAATTAATGCGCAAACCCGCCGCGGTTCAGGCGTTGCATTTTCCGCAACCGCGGGATCGCCGCCATGCCTCTTTTCAGCGCGGCGGATGGCTTCCACATAGCGGCCATGACAAACGCCACCCAAAACGCCACCCAGCCCGCGCTCTTCATTCCCCACGGCGGCGGCCCGTGCTTCTTCATGGACGACCCGCGCGGCATCTGGCGCGGCATGGCGTCCTACCTCGGCGGCATTGCGGCGAGCCTGCCCGCCCCGCCCCGCGCCATCCTCGTCGTTTCGGGCCACTGGGAAACGGACGGCTTCGCCTTCACGGGGGCAGAGCGGCCGGACCTCGTCTACGATTATTACAACTTCCCGCCCCACACCTACGACCTGCGCTACGACGCCCCCGGCAGCCCGGCGCTGGCGGCACGCGCGGCGGGCCTGCTGCGGGATGCCGGTCTGTCCGCCGCCGTCGACGCGGCGCGCGGGCTCGACCACGGCGTCTTCATCCCCCTGAAGGTCGCGTTTCCCGATGCCGCCGTCCCGGTCGTCGAAATGTCGGTGGAGCGCGGCCTCGACCCCGCGCTGCACATCGCCGCCGGCCGCGCGCTCGCGCCGCTGCGCGACGAAGGCGTGCTCATCGTCGGGTCGGGCATGAGCTTCCACAACATGCGCGGCTACGGCGACCCGCGCTTCACGGCCCCGTCGGATGCGTTCGACGACTGGCTGACGCGCGCCGTCGAAGCGGATGCCGAAACCCGCGCCGGGCGCCTCGTGCGCTGGACGGAAGCCCCCGCCGCGCGCGCCAGCCACCCGCGCGAGGAGCACCTCGTGCCGCTGATGGTCGCGGCCGGCGCATCGGATGCGCCGGGCCGAAGCGACTACCGCGAGCACGTGCTCGAAACCGTGATCTCCGGCTTCCGGTTCTCCTGACCTCCGGCCCCGCCGCCGGGTGGAAATCAGGGCGCCGCGGGATTGTGCTTTTCGATGAAGACGACTGCGGCGCTCAGCATCGCGAGCCGCGTCGCGCTTTTCGACAGCCGGTGATCCTCGCCCTTCAGCGTGACGAGGTCCACCGGCTTGCCCGCCTTCTGCAACGCGCGGTGCATTAAAGTACTCTGCTCGTAGAGCACCACGGTGTCGTCCTTGCCGTGAATCAGCAGGACCGGGGCGTCGGCCCGCTCCGCGAAACGCGCGGGCGAGATGGCGTCGAGGTCGCGCCCCGAGCCGATCTCGGCCTTCAGCGAGCGGATCAGCGTCTTGTCATTGGCGCTTTCCCGCACGTCGGTCGCATACATCCACCTCACGTCGCTGACACCGGCGACCGATACCGCGCAGCGATACAGCCCCTGCTGGAGCGTGACGCCCGCCAGCGCCGCATAGCCGCCATAGCTTGCGCCCATGATGCAGGCGCGTTTCGGGTCCACGATGCCCTGCCGCACGAGTTCGGCGAGCCCGTCCGAAATGTCGGTCTGCATCTTGCGGCCCCACTCGCCGTACCCGGCCCGCTCGAAATCCGGGCCGAGACCGCTCGAACCGCGAAAGTTCGGCTGGAACACCGCATAGCCGCGCGAGGCGAACGCCTGCGCCCACCAGTCGAACACCGGATAGTCGCGCGAGGCGGGTCCGCCGTGCGGAAGCACGACGACCGGCAGGGCCTTGGGCTCGTGCCCCGGCGGCAAGGTGAGCACGCCCGCCATCGCGAGCCCGTCGCCGGCCGTGTAGGGCACCATCCGCACCGGCCCGACGTCTTCGGGCTTCAGCGCATACGACACGCCGAGCACCTTCGCGGAGCGGTTCCTGATGTCGACCAGCCACCACGTCGGCGGTTCGCCGGTCCCGTCGGTTAGCACGATCAGCCGATCGAAGGCGTCGTTCCAGTCGACGAGATCCACGCGCTTTCCCGGAAACGCCTTTCGCGTCGCCGCCATTACCTTTTCGCGCTGCGCATCGTAGAAACGCACCTCGGGCACGTCGCCCTCGACGACATGGCCGATGATCCTGCGCGTCCGGCGGTCCATCAGCCGCCACCCGGCCTGCCCGCCGATCGCGAGGGCCTTGCCCTCCCCGCCCGCGAGCGGCTGTTCGATCCAGCGCGGATCGCCCGTTTCCTCGTCCGCGACCCAGTAGACGAGCGTGCCGGGTGTCCTGCCGAGACCGATGAAGCCGACATTGCCGAAAGGCGCCCGTCCCGAAGCGATGAGGCGGTTGTCGGACCCCTTGATCTGCCAGTTCCCCTCCCGGCTGCCGAAATCCAGCGTCGCCGCCACCGCGCCGTTTTCATCGAGCAGCCAGCGCCGATAGGTTTCCACGCTTTCGAGACGGCGCGCGATCCGCTTGTGCTTGCCGGTCTCGAGATCGACTTCGTAGAGTTCGGGGGCCGTGTTTCCGATGCGATACCCGTCCATCGCGCTGCCGTCCAACGTCATGCCGCCGAAATAGCCGTACCAGCGGCCCTGCCGTTCGATCGCACCGTAATAGCCGCGAACGCCGCCGGTGATCTCCCGGGTCTTCTGGAAGACGTTCCATACGTTGCCGCCGTCCAGCGGCACGACGGTGGCCGATGAAAGCTCGGCCTGCGACGCCGTGAACTCCGCTCCGAGGTCGACGGTGTGGCTGGTTTCGAGCAAGAGCCGGTCTTCCCCGATCCAGTTCACGTCCCGCAGCTTGTGGTCGCCGACCGGTAGCGCGAGGATGGCCTTGTCGCTCTTGTCGACGACGATCAGCCTGCGCGCTTCCGCGGCGACGCCGACGATCGCGACGCGTTCGCCGGACGGCGAGATCGCCGCCATCTCGAAGCCCGGAAGCTGTCCGTACACGTCGATGGGAGGGGCCGCGGCGGCGGGTCGCGCGGCGAGCAGAAACAGGAAAAACGCCGATGTTATTCTTGAGAAATGAAACCGCACGCCACTCTCTCCCCCAATCGCGACCCGGCCTTCACAGAAAAGAACCGGGACAGCGCAAATTCAAGGGTGAAAAATCGGTGCGACGACTTGAGGCCACAAAGTAACACGTGCCCGCCGACGGGAGCAGCCGCGGCATAAAACGATCAACTCCCCCCTTGCCCCGCACCGCCCCATGACCCCAAATAGCCACAGAAGGTTGCGGGAAAGGCACACGTGCTCAGGCAGTTCGAACTCGTCGAGAAGGTGAAATCCTACGATCCGGGAGCGGACGAGGATCTCTTGAACCGCGCCTATGTGTTTTCGGTGAAGGCGCACGGCAGTCAGCTTCGCGCCAGCGGCGATCCCTATTTCTCGCACCCCATCGAGGTGGCGGGCATCCTCACCGACCTGAAGCTCGACGACGAGACGATCGCGACCGCGATCCTGCACGACACGATCGAGGACACGGTGGCGACGACGGAGCAGGTCGAGGCGCTGTTCGGCAAGAACGTCGCACGGCTCGTGGACGGCGTCACCAAGCTGTCGCGCATCGAGGCGCAGACGGAGAGCGAGCGGGCCGCCGAGAATTTCCGCAAGTTCCTGCTGGCGATGTCGGACGACATCCGCGTGCTGCTGGTGAAGCTCGCCGACCGGCTGCACAACATGCGGACGCTGCACTTCATCAAGGACCCGGAGAAGCGCAAGCGTATCGCCCGCGAGACGATGGACATCTATGCCCCGCTCGCCGAGCGGATCGGCATGTACGAGTTCATGGACGAGATGAAGCAGATCGCGTTCCGCGAGCTGGAGCCGGAGGCCTACCAGTCGATCACGACGCGGCTCGAACGTCTGCGCGCGGCAGGCGGCGACCAGCTCACCCGGATCAGCGCGGAGATCAAGGACGTGCTCGGCAGCCACGGCGTCGACGCCGAGGTGGCGGGGCGCGAGAAGCGGCCCTTCTCGATCTGGCGCAAGATGCAGGAGCGGCACATCCCGTTCGAGCAGCTTTCGGACGTGATCGCGTTCCGCGTGATCGTGGCGCGGCCCGACGACTGCTACCGCGCGCTCGGCGTCATCCACCAGCGCTGGCCGATGGTGCCGGGGCGCTTCAAGGACTTCATCTCGACGCCCAAGCGCAACGGCTACCGCTCGCTGCACACCACGATCATCCACGGCGACCACATGCGCGTCGAGATCCAGGTCCGCACGCGCGCGATGCACGAACAGGCCGAGATGGGTCTCGCCGCGCACTGGGCCTACAAGCAGGACGAGAACGCCCGCGCCTCCGAGCGTTATCCGTGGCTGTCCGACCTTCTCGAAATCCTCGATCAGGCGGGAAGTCCCGAGGAGCTGATGGAGAACGCCAAGCTCGGCCTCTATCAGGACCAGGTGTTCTGCTTCACGCCGAAGGGCGAGCTCATACAGCTTCCCCGCGGCGCGACGCCGGTGGATTTCGCCTATGCCGTCCATTCCAAGATCGGCGAGACGACCGTGGGCGCCAAGGTGAACGGCCGCGTCGTGCCGCTACGCACCACGCTTGCGAACGGCGATCAGGTCGAAATCCTGCGCTCGGCGCGGCAGCAGCCGGATGCGACGTGGGAGAGCTTCGTCGTCACCGCGAAGGCGCGCGCCGCGATCCGCCGCTTCATCCGCCACAAGGAGCACGAGGAGCAGGCCGCGCTCGGCGAACGCCTGCTCGCCGACATCGTCAAGCGGCTCGACGTGAAGCTGAACGATTCGGCGATCAAGGACGCGCTCGGCCGCCTCGGCCTTCAGGACCGGGACGATCTCGTGATGGCGCTCGCCGCGCACCGGATCGAGGACGATGCCGTCATCGACGCGCTGCTGCCCGGCCGCATCCTCAACGCCCGCGCCAAGCGGCGCGCGAAGCGCAACCCCAAGGCGAAGCTTTCGATCAAGGGGCTGACGCCGGGCGTCTCCGTCCACCTCGCACAGTGTTGCAGCCCGATTCCCGGCGACCGCATCATCGGCATCCGGCGCCAGAGCGGCGCCATCGACGTGCACACCATCGACTGCTCGACGCTCGCCGACGCGGACGCGCGCGAATGGCTCGACCTCGGCTGGGGCGACGACACCGAAGGCGCCGTCGTGCGGCTTTCCGCGGTGCTCCGCAACGAGCCCGGCAGCCTCGCCACCATGACCGGCGTGCTCGCGAAGCAGGGCGCCAACATCGTGAACATGCGCACGCACCACCGCGACCGCGATTTCCACACCTTCGTCGTCGACGTCGAGGTGGACAATCTGGCGCATCTCACGAATATCATCGGTGCGTTAAGGGCGACCGACGCCGTGACATCCGTGGAGCGCATGAAGGCATGACAGACGAAGAGGTTCTCGGGGAATTCCGCGCCGCCGGGGCGCTGCTTGAAGGGCATTTCATCCTGTCCTCGGGCCTCCGCTCGCCGAAGTACCTGCAATGCGCGCGCGTGCTCATGGACCCGGCGCGCGCCGAGCGGCTCGCGAAGGCGCTGGCCGCGAAGATCCCCGCCGACCTGCGCGGCGGGATCGAGGCCGTGGTCGCGCCGGCGATGGGCGGCCTCATCATCGGCTACGAGGTCGCGCGCGCGCTCGGCGTCGAATCGATGTTCGTGGAGCGCCCCGCGGGAACCTTCGAGCTCAGGCGCGGTTTCCGGCTGGAGCCGGGCACGAAGGTGCTGATGATGGAAGACGTGGTGACGACCGGCCTTTCCTCGCGCGAGGCGATCGCGGCCATCGAGGCGGCGGGCGGCAAGGTGATCGCGGGCGGCTGCCTCGTCGACCGCTCGAACGGCAGCGCCGACATCGGCGTGCCGCTCTATCCGCTGATCCGCCTCGACGTGCCCACCTACAGCGCCGACAAATTGCCGCAGGACCTCGCCGCGCTGCCCGCCGTGAAGCCGGGATCGAGGGCCGCCGCGTGAGCGCGCTGCGCCTCGGCGTCAACATCGACCACGTCGCCACGATCCGCAACGCGCGCGGCGGCGTGCATCCCGATCCCGTGAAGGCCGCGCTCATCGCCGCCGCGGCGGGCGCGGACGGCATCACCGCGCACCTGCGCGAGGACCGGCGCCACATCAGCGACGACGACATCGCGCGGCTCTCGAACGAGATCGACCTGCCGCTCAACCTCGAGATGGCAGCGACCGAGGAGATGCTCGACATCGCGCTCCGCCACGCGCCGCACGCCGTCTGCATCGTGCCCGAGCGGCGCGAGGAGCGCACGACCGAGGGCGGGCTCGACGTCGTCGGCAACCAGCCGAACCTGCGCACCTTCGTCGAGCGCCTCTCGGCGCGCGGCTGCCGCGTCAGCCTGTTCATCGAGCCCGACCCCGAGCAGATCGAGGCCTCCGCCGCGATCGGCGCCGGCGTCGTCGAGCTTCACACCGGCCGCTACGCGCTGACCGAAGGCATCTCGCTCGAGGAAGAGCTGGAACGCCTGAAGGCAGGCGCCGCGCTCGCCGCGAAGCGCGGCCTTGAGGTCCACGCCGGGCACGGCCTGCGCTTCGACAATGTTGCCGCCATTGCCGCGATCCCCGAGGTCGCCGAGCTCAACATCGGGCATTTCCTTGTCGGCGAGGCGGTGTTCATCGGCCTCGACGCCGCGATCCGCGAGATGCGGCGGCTGATGGACGCGGCGCGGCCCGCGACCGCCGCCGCGGGAGCCTGATCCTGCCCCACGTCGTCGGCCTCGGTTCAGACCTCTGCAACATCGAGCGAATCCAGTCGAGCCTCGACCGGTTCGGCGCGCGTTTCATCAACCGCGTCTTCACGGAAATCGAGATCGCCCGCTCCGAAAGGCGCGTGCTGACGCGCGCCGCCTCCTACGCCAAGCGCTTCGCCGCCAAGGAGGCCTGCGCGAAGGCGCTCGGAACCGGTTTCCGGCGCGGCGTGTTCATGCGCGACATGGGCGTCGTCAACCTCCCCTCCGGCCAGCCGACGCTGGCGCTGACCGGCGGCGCGGCGGTGCGGCTCGCCGAGATCACGCCCGCGGGCCACGCGCTCGACATACACCTGACGCTGACCGACGACCATCCGTGGGCGCAGGCGATGGTCCTCATCACGGCGCGCCTGCTGTGAACGCGAAGAAACCCCGCATCGACTGGAAGAAGGAGCTGCGCTACGCGGCCCTCCTCGGCGTCGCCGTGATGGGCATCTGGTCGTTCGTCGCCAAGCCCTTCTACATCCCCTCCGAATCCATGGTGCCGACGCTGCTCGTGGGGGACCGGCTCGTCGTCACCAAATACCCTTACGGCTATTCGTACCTGTCGCCGTTCCTGCCGGTACTGCCGAAGATGGAGGGCCGCGTCTGGGGCAAGCTGCCCGCGCGCGGCGACATCGTGGTGGTGAAATCGCCGAGCGACCACAAGGACTGGATCAAGCGCGTGATCGGCCTTCCCGGCGACACGGTGCAGATGCAGGGCGGCGTGCTCTACCTCAACAACACCGCCGTTCCGAAGCGCCCCGCCGCGCCCACGATGATCCCGGAAAGCGAGAACATGCCCTGCGCGCGGCCTGAGTTCCGCGTCGTCGAGGCGGACGGGACACGCTTCTGCCGCTATCCGCGCTTCATCGAGACGCTGCCCGGAAAGCAGGGATCCGGGCGCAGCTACGCCGTGCTCGACCTCACGTTCAGCTATTCCGACGACACGCCGCCGGTGACGGTGCCCGCGGGC
>JACFNY010000634.1 GCA_019454625.1 Sphingomonadaceae bacterium | reverse complement strand
AGCTTCAGCAGCCAAGCTCGACGGCAACTCGACGGCAACCTTGACACGCCCGGGATTTTGCTCCTCTTACGCCGGAAGCCGCGGGCCCCCGCGCAGCGGAGTTCAGCGCCGCAGGAAATGTCGAGGATCGTCGTCCGCCCATGAAACGCCAGCTCGCAGCCGCAATCGTCGCTTCCGCCGCGCTCATGGCAGCGGGATGTTCCGGCTACCGCCCCGCGCCGGCGGCCTTCCATGAAGCCATCAACAAGCCCTACGTGCTCGACGCCGGCGACAGCGTCCGCATCACCGTGTTCGAGCAGACGATGCTGAGCAACACCTATTCCGTCGACCAGTCGGGCTACATCGCCTTTCCGCTGGTGGGCGCGATCGCCGCGCGCGGCTACACCGCCCAGCAGCTCGAAGGCCAGATCGCGACGCGCCTGCGCAACGGCTATCTGCGCAATCCCGACGTTTCCGTCGAGGTCGACCGCTACCGCCCGGTCTTCATCATGGGCGAGGTCGGCTCGTCCGGCCAGTATTCCTATGTTCCCGGCATGACCGTGCAGAAGGCGGTCGCGGCCGCCGGCGGCTACACGCCGCGCGCCAACCAGGCCGATGTCGACATAACCCGCACCATCAACAACGAGGTGATGACCGGACGGGTCAAGACATCCGAACCCATGCTGCCCGGCGACACGGTCTACGTGCGCGAACGCCTGTTCTGACGGCAGGGAACCGGCTTTCCGTGGCAACGAGCCTGCGCATCGTCCATTGCTTCCGCGCGCCGGTCGGCGGGGTTTTCCGCCACGTCCGCGATCTCGCCGTCGCCCAGGCCGCGGCCGGGCATCAGGTCGGCTTCATCTGCGACTCGACCACGGGCGGGGCGCTGGAGGACAGCTATTTCGCGGCCATCGCCGATTCGCTGGCGCTCGGCGTCACGCGGATGCCGATCGGCCGCAACATCGGCCCCGGCGACGTCGCCGCCGGATGGCGCACCTATCGCACGATCAAGAAATTGCGGCCGGACGTGCTGCACGGGCACGGCGCCAAGGGCGGCGCGCTCGCGCG
>JACFNY010000633.1 GCA_019454625.1 Sphingomonadaceae bacterium | reverse complement strand
GATGACAAAAATCGCAAACAGGATTTCCATGTTTCTGTTTCCCTCCGACACGAAACAGGCAGGCGAATGCCGCGTCGCGCGGCCCTTGTCTCCTCATTGTACCGTAATCGGTTGTGCGCTAAAACCCTGCGCTATCGCGCCTCACTCGTCGTCCAGCGTGTCGTCGAAGGCGAAGTGCAGGTGTTGCAGCGGTTCGGGAACCGGCGGCATCGGCTGTTCCCAGTAGACAGGCCGGATGAAGTTGTCGGGCTTGTTGGGCAGTTTCAGGGCGTAGCGCCATTCCATCTCGACATGTTTCGACGTGGCCGACGTGCTCGACCAGAATAGCTGAAAGATGTCGGCCCGCTCGATCAGCTTTTCGAGCGCGTGGCTCCAGTCCTCGCCGCTGCGAATCGAGAGCATGTCGCGCAGATACTCCAGGCCCAGGATGGTATAGGCCCGCTCGACGCGCTGGACGATCTCCATGTCCTTGCGGCTGTACGAGCAGAAAATCGCGTCATAGGCCTTGCGCGAGGCGCTGGCTGTGCTGCTCGCCGCCACCGTTTCGCCGACGAAAATCGACAGCGGCAGGTCGGCCACGATGACGCCTTCGACGGTGAACGTGAGCTGGCCGTTGGTCGCCTGATTGAGCGGCGCGCTTGTTGCTCGCAGCTTGAACTCGAAGCGGTGCCAGTCCTCAAAAAAGCCGAGCGCGACCGATGGCGGGTTGAACTGAAAGCCTTCCAGACGCGGCGTCGCCGTAATCAGCGCGCCCTCGACAATCGGCTGCCGGGCTTCGTCGCCGGTCTGTCGATAGTCATCCGCGCGCGGGCCGAGGCGCTCGCCGGCGTCGCCGTCTACAGCCGCTGCCGCGCGCTCGCGGAAGGCGTAGGCCAGCAGCGGCTGCCAGCTACCGGGCGTGACCTCTTTGGGATAGTAGGTCGAGAACCGCACCGCCTCAACCGGTTCCGGCTCCATGCGCTGCGGTTCGGGCGGGGCTTCTTCGCGGGCCGGCGGCGGGACTGGTTGCGCTTCCTCGCGCAGCAGGTCGGTCGGAATGTCGCGCACT
>JACFNY010000075.1 GCA_019454625.1 Sphingomonadaceae bacterium | reverse complement strand
GCCGCATGATCGACGCGCGCATGGGGCAGGAGGTGTTCAACGAGGTGGCGCTGAAGGGCCACGACCCGCGCACCTTCGTGCTCTACGCCTGCGGCGGCGCGGGCGGCGCGCACGCGGTCGGCTTCGCGCCGTTCATCGGCGTCGGCAAGATCGTCGTGCCGCTGCAATCGTCGGTGTTCGGCGCGTTCGGCGCCTCGACGATGGCGATCAAGGAGGTGTGGGAACGCTCGCGCTCGCTGAAGCTCTTCAACTGGGCGGAGCAGGCCTATCTCTCCGAGCTCGCGCCGTTCAACGATCTCGTTTCCGAGCTCGTCGATCTCGCAACGCGCGACCTGAAGCTCGAAGGCTTCGACGAGCGCGACATGGCGTTCCGGCTCGAACTCGATATGCGCTACGGCAGCCAGTACAACATGACGCGCGTCGCCGCGCCGACGCTGCGGCTGGAGAGCGCCGACGACGTGAAGGCGCTGTGCGATGCGTTCACCGCGCGCTACGCCGAGGTTTATTCGCCCGAGGCGACCTTCCCGGCGGGCGGCATCAACGTCGAGAGCTTCTTCCTCACCGCATCGGTCGCGCAGGACGCGTTCGCGCTGCCCGCCGAAACGCTCGCCGCGCCCGAGCCCGACGCGAACGCGCAGACCGAGACGCGCCCCGTCTACTGGGACCCGGCGGACGGCTTCACGGACACGCCGATCTACGATGCGCGGCGGCTGAAACCCGGCAACCGGATCAGCGGCCCGGCCGTCATCGAAAGCCCCGACACGACCCATGTGGTCGCGCCGGGCTGGACCTTCCACATCGACGCCTGGCGGAACGGCGTCCTCGAACGCAGCGCCTGAGGGAGACACGCGACATGACCGGCATTGCCTACGCCCGCGACCACGAGGTGGTCCAGCGCCTGCGCCCCGAACCGATGACCGAGGCCGAAGCCGCCGCGCAGGCGCGCATCGACCCGGTGGAGTTCGACATCTTCAAGCACAAGATGCACATGATCGCGCTCGAAGGCAAAGAGACGACGATGAAGCTCGGCGCCTCCACCGCGATGCGCTGGGGCGACGTCGCCTTCGGCATCTTCACGCGACAGGGCGACCTCAGCGTCTGCGCGACCGGCATCTACCACCACGCCGTGCTCGGCCAGCTCCCGCTGAAATACGTGGTGAAGCACTGGGTGGACGAGCCCTCGGTGGGCGTGAAGGACGGAGACAGCTTCTTCTACAACGATCCCTTCTACGCGGGCGTGCACAACGCCGACATGGGGCTCGCCGTGCCCGTGTTCCACAAGGGCGAGCTGATGTGCTTCATCGCCGCCGCCGTGCACACCGGCGAGGCGGGCGGCACCGAGCCCGGCGGCACCTGCAACACCGCGAAAACCAAGTACGACGAAGGCCTGCTCGTGCCGCCGATCAAGATCGGCGAGAATTACCAGCTGCGCGAGGACATCCTCAACATGCTGGCCGCGATGACGCGCGACCCGCGCACGATGATCCTCGACATCAAGGCGCGCCTCGCCGCCGCGCGCATCGCGCAGCGCCGCGTGCTCGAAGTGATCGAGGAGAAGGGGCCGGAATTCTTCATCGGCGGCCTCAGGCGCATCCTGACGCAGACGGGTGAGGCCGCAAAGCGCCGCGTCGCCGAGCTCAACGACGGCATCTACCGGCAGCCGCGCTTCCTCGACACGGTGGGCACCGAATCCGGGCTCACCAAGATCAACCTCACCATGATCAAGCAGGGCGACCGCATCATCATGGATTTCGAGAACACCTCGCCGCTCGTGGAAGGCCGCCCGATCAACAGCTTCTTCCAGGGCATCCTCGGGCTTTCATGCGTCTATTACTGCGGCTGGCTGTTCCATGACCTGCCCGCCAACAACGGCCTTCTGGAAGCGATCGACTGGCGTTTCCCGGACGACGCGATGGTGAACGCGAAGGGCGACGCTTCCACATCGCTCGCGCCGCTGGTGCAGACCTGCTTCACGCAGGGCATCTTCCTGACCGGCGCGCGCATGACCTACAGCTACGACGCCTCGCGCGCGGTGGCGGCGTGGTTCTCCGGCTTCGCGATCCCGACCTTCGGCGGCATCAACCAGTTCGGCGAGGGCATCGCCGACATCACGCCCGAGATCAACGCGACCGGCTGCGGCGCGCGGCCGGACATGGACGGCGTGGAAGCGGCGGGCGCGTTCTTCGCGACGATGAGCGACTGCTCGGACGTCGAGGCGACCGAAAGCGACCGGCCGTTCCTCTACACGTTCCGCAACCTCTTCAACAACAGCTACGGCCACGGCAGGCAGCGCGGCGGCTGCGGCGTCGGCTTCGGCCTCATCGTCCACGACACCAACCGCTTCATGCTCGGCTCGATGGGCGGCGGCTCGCGCTTCCCGACAACGCTCGGCCTGTTCGGCGGCTATGCCGTGCCGCCGGTGTTCGTGCAGACCGTGCACGACAGCAACATCAAGGCACTGATGGCGGACGGCGAGACGCCTCTGCCGCACGATCTCGCCGGCGTGTTCGCGGCGGACAATCCCGAGACGGGCGCCAAGAAGACCGTCGACGTCAACATGGTGGTGGAGCCGTTCAACGACGGCGACACCTATTATGTCGCGGTCGGCGGCGGCGGCGGCTACGGCGACCCGCTGGAGCGCGATCCCGCGAGCGTGCTCGCCGACCTGCGCAACGGCCGCGTGTCGCACTGGGCGGCGGAGCACGTCTACAGGATCGCCTACGATGCCGGGACGCTGCGCTTCGATGCCGAGGGCACCGAGGCGCTGCGGAAGGCGGCGCGCGCCGAACGGCTCGCGCGGGCGAAACCGTATGGCGAATTCGTGAAGGACTGGTCGAAGCTGTCGCCGCCCGAGGATGCACTGCGCTACTACGGGAGCTGGCCGAACCCGCGCGACGGGATGCAGCCGGCCGTGCAGCTTCGCGCCGCCTGAGGCACACGTGGATACTCTCGCGGACCTTGCCGAGCGCACTGTTCACGGCCTGCTGAAGCAGCGGGCCGCCGAACGGCCGGACGACCCGTTCCTGCATTTCGAAGGGCGGGACTTTACCTTCGGCGCGCTGCACGCGGCGGCGGCGCGCCTTGCAGGCGGCCTTGCCGCGCTCGGCGTCGGGCGCGGCGACAATGTCGCGATCATGATGGGGAACCGCCCGGAATTCCTCCTCTGCTGGTTCGCGCTGTCGCAGCTCGGCGCGGTCGAGGTGCCGATCAACACGGCGCATCGCGGCACGCTCCTCCACTACATGCTGGATCAGGCGGAATGCTCGCTGCTGATCCTCGAAGGGGTGTTTCAGGATCGCCTCACGGACATCGCCGCCGACCTGCCGAAGCTCCGCACCGTCGCGCTGCTGGACGGCGCAGGGCCGGACGGCATCCCGCAGCAGATTGTCGATTTCCGCACGCTGGAAGGTGCCGCGCCGCTCGCCGATGCGCCCGCGATCGGTCCCGCCGATCCGGTCGCGGTGATGTTCACCTCCGGGACCACCGGCCCCTCCAAGGGCGCGGTGCTGCCGCAGAACTACGTGCTGATGCAGGCGGCGATCATCGCCGACGCCTGCCGCTATACGCCGGACGATTGCCTCTACAACGCGCTGCCGCTGTTCCACGGCAACGCGCAGTTCCTCTCGACGATCCCGGCGCTGCTTTCGGGCGCGCGCATGGTGCTGGCGCGGCGCTTCTCGGCCTCCGCCTTCTGGGACGAGGTGCGCGCGCACGGCTGCACGGCGTTCAACTACATCGGCGGCATCCTGCCCATTCTTTGGAAGGTGCCGCCTTCGCCCGACGATGCGAACAATGGCCTTCGCCTGATGATGGGCGCGGGCGCGCCCAAGGACCTGTTCGAGTCGTTCGAGCAGCGTTTCGGCGTGCGCCTCGTCGAAGGCTACGGCATGAGCGAGATCGGCATTCCGCTGAACAACAGCATCGACCACCGCCGCCCCGGCAGCTGCGGACAGCCATTACCACAATATGAAGTGCGGCTCGTCGACGACGACGGCGCCGACGTACCCGACGACACGCCCGGCGAACTGCTGATCCGTCCGTTGACGATGAACAGCATGATGCTCGAATATTACCGGATGCCGGAAAAGACCGTGGAGGCGTGGCGCGACCTCTGGTTCCACACCGGCGACTATCTGAAGCGCGACGGGGACGGCTATTATTATTTCGTCGACCGCAAGAAGGACGCGCTGCGCCGGCGCGGCGAGAACATTTCCAGCTACGAGGTGGAGCGCGGCGTCTCCGCGCATCCCGCCGTGCTCGAATCCGCAGCCGTCGCCGTCGCCTCCGAACTCGGCGAGGACGAGGTCATGATCTGCCTGACGCTGCGCCCCGGACAGACGCTCGAACCCGTCGACCTGATGCGGCACTGCCTGCGCCAGATGGCGCGCTTCATGGTGCCGCGCTACGTCCGCATCCTGGGCGCGCTCCCCAAGACGCCGACCGAGCGCGTGCAGAAATACGCGCTCCGCGCCGAGGGCGTCACCGCCGACACCTACGACCGCGAGGCCGACTCCGCATGGCACGCGCTGCTGAAGGACGCGGCGGCATGAGCGGCGACAACCTCCCGCCTTTCGCCGAAGGGATTTTCAGGGCGGACGGCGCGCTCACCGAACTCGTCGGCAGCCGCTGCCCGACCTGCGGCGCGCGGCACTTCCCGGCGCGCGCGCATTGCCCGGACGACATGGCCGAAACCGAAACCGTGAACCTCGGCGGCAGCGGCACGCTCTACAGCGCCACGGTCGTCCGCACCAAGCCGCCGTTCGGCCTGCCCGCGCCCTACGCGGTCGGCTACGTCGATCTCGATGACCATCCCTTGCGCATCTTCATGCTGCTCGACCCCGCGCACGCGGAGGATTTCCGCATCGGTATGGCACTCGACCTGAGGAGCGGCGCGCTCGGCGTCGGCCTCGACGGCGAACCCTGCATCCGTCCCTATTTCACGCCCGCCCTGAAAGACTGATCCCCGCATGGTCGCGATCCTCGGTGTCGGCACGACACGCTTCACGCAAAAACTGGAACGAACGATCGTTTCACTGGGCGTCGAAGCCGCGCGCCTCGCGCTTTCCGACGCGGGCCTTGCGCCCGCGCAAATCGACGGCGCGTTCGTCGCCAACGCGCTCGGCGGGATGCTGTTCGGCGACACGACGATCGGCCAGACGCTGCTGCGCGAGCTCGGCCTGCGCCGCCTGCCGGTCGTGAATGTCGAGAACGCCTGCACCTCGGGATCGAGCGCGCTCTGGCTCGCGTGGAACGCCGTGAGCGCCGGGCAGATGGAGGCGGCGCTGGTGCTCGGCGTCGAGCGCATGTGCGTGCCGACGCTCGGCCTCATCAATTCCGGCCGCACCGAGATCGACACGCTGCTCGGCCTCGTCACGCCCGCGAGCTTCGCGCTGCGCGCGCAGCGGCACATGCACGAATTCGGCACCACGCGCGAACAGATGGCCGCAGTCGTCGAGAAGAGCCGCCGCCACGGCGCACTCAATCCGAACGCGCTATTCCAGCGCGCGGAATCATCTGCAAACGTGCTCGCCGGTCCGACGGTTGCCGATCCGCTGACCCGCTCCGAATGCTGCCCGATCGCGGACGGCGCATCGGCGCTCGTCATCGGCTCCGACCGCCTCGCGCGCGAGCTGGGCGCGGGCGTGCGCATCGACAGCATCGTCCTCGCGAGCGGCGGCTACGAGAACCCGGCCGATCTCGCCCGCTGGGAGACCGATACCGAGACCGCCGCCGCCGCCTATGCGCGCGCCGGGATCGGCCCCGAGGACCTCGATCTCGTCGAATGCCACGACGCCTTCTCGATCGCGGAGATTTTGCACTGCGAGGCGCTCGGTCTCTGCGCCTCCGGCGAGGGCGGACCGCTCGCCGCGAGCGGTGCCACGGCGCTCGGCGGGCGCATCCCGGTCAACGTCTCCGGCGGGCTGCTGAGCCGCGGCCACCCGGTCGCCGCAACCGGCGTCGCGCAGGTCGCCGAGATCGCCCGGCACCTGCGCTGCAGCGCGGGCGCGCGCCAGGTGGACGGCGCGAAGGTCGGCCTTGCCCAGTGCATGGGCGGCGACCTCGCCGGCGACACGAAATCCTGCACCGTCGCGATCCTTTCGCGATGAGGCGGAGACAACCAGAAAGCGGGAGGAGTGTATCATGGTTCGAAGGTCTGTTCCCGGCTGCATAAAGGCCGGTATTTCCGTTTCCGCGCTGATGGCGGGTCTCATCGCCCTCCCCGCCACGGCACAGGAAAGCGATGAGAGAGGCGCAGATGAGACCGGCATCGCCGAGATCATCATCACCGCGCAGAAGCGCGAGCAGAGCCTGCAGGAGACGCCGCTCTCCGTCTCCGCGTTCGGCGAGGCGCAGATGAGCGCGCGCGACGTCACCAACATCGGCAACGTCGCCGCCTACGTGCCGAACGTCGAGATCAATTCGGGCAAGGGCGATGGCGGCAGCACCAACGCCGCGATCTTCATCCGCGGCGTCGGCCAGAACGATTTCATCTTCCCGACCGACCCCGGCGTCGGCGTCTATGTCGACGGCGTCTATATCGCGCGCTCGATCGGCGCGATGATGGACCTTTCCGACATCGAGCGCATCGAGGTTCTGCGCGGCCCGCAGGGTACGCTCTACGGCAAGAACACCATCGGCGGCGCGATCAACATTATCTCCTCGCGGCCCGGCAACGAACTCTCCGGGCAGGTCCGCACGACGCTCGGCTCGCGCGACCGCATCGACGTGGAAGGGCGTGTTTCGGTGCCGCTGATCCCGGACGTGCTTGCGATCAAGCTTGCCGCGGCCAGCAAGAATCAGGACGGCTACGTGATCCGCCCCGACGGCACCGATCTCGGCGACATCAACGTCGATGCGGGCCGTTTCGCGATCGCGTGGAATCCTTCGGAGGACTGGACGGTCGACCTGTCGTTCGACGCCTCGCGCATCCGCCAGAACGGGTCGCCGCAGCGGCTGTCTGACACGTTCTCGTTCCCCGGCGGACTCTACGATCTCTACAACATGATCGCCGCGCCGCTCGTCGCCGCGCGCGACGGCCTGCCCGCGGGCGCGCTGTTCGACGACCGCTGGGTCTCCTCCGACCGGCGCGTCAGCAACGGCACCGGCGCGACGCGCGACAAGGCGGACGTGTGGGGCACGAACCTCACCATCGCGTGGGAGGCGAACCCGGCGCTCACCGTCAAGTCGATCACCGGCTACCGCGAGATGGACGCGAAGATCCAGGTCGACATGGACCAGTCGCCGTTCCCGATCATCCACACCGACGAGGTGCAGAACGAGAACCAGTTCAGCCAGGAATTGCAGCTGAGCGGGGCGACCGGCGACAAGCGCCTGAACTGGCTGGTCGGCGCGTACTATTTCCGCGAACGCGCGCACGACCTCAACCAGACGCTGCTCGCCTCGGGCCTCTACGATGCGCTCGAACTGCTTCCCGATGCGCTTATCCCGCTGGTGCCGGGCGTGCCCTGCCCGCCGCCGGTCGCCGGCCTTCCCTGCGCGGGCGGCGCGGGCAATCCGTTCAACGCGCTGCTCGACCTCGACGTGCGGCCGCGGACGGCGCTCACCACCAACAACTGGGCGGTGTTCGGTCAGGCGAGCTACGAGATCGTGCCCGCGCTGACGCTCACCCTCGGCGGGCGCTACAGCTGGGAGCGCAAGCGTTACTTCATCGATTCCGTCTATCCGAATTCCGGCCGCATCGCGACGCCGCCGACGCACGACGAACGCACGTGGAAGAACTTCACGCCGAAGATCGGCATCGACTACCGCGCGAGCGACGACGTGCTGCTCTATGCGTCGTGGTCGAAGGGCTTCAAGAGCGGCGGCTGGAATCCGCGGCCGCTGACGCCCGAGGAATTCAAGTCCTACGATCCCGAGAAGCTGACGGCGTATGAGGCGGGCCTGAAGTCGCGGCTGCTGGGCGGGCTGATGACGTTCAACCTCGCCGGCTTCTACAGCCAGTACAAGGATCTCCAGCTCCAGACCAACAGCGTCTCACCGACGACGGGCGGTCTTATTCTCACCGTCGACAACGCTGGCAGCGTCGATCTCTACGGGTTCGAGGCGGAGATTCTCGCGGCGCCGCTTCCCGGCCTCGATCTCAACGCCAGCGTCGGCTATTTGCACAACGAATACCAGTCGCTCGCGGCGGGCACGGGCTATGCGATCACCAACAAGCTG
>JACFNY010000632.1 GCA_019454625.1 Sphingomonadaceae bacterium | reverse complement strand
AGATGCCGGCGATCATCACCGTCGATCTCAGGCTCAACCAGCCGCGCTACGCCTCGCTGCCCAACATCATGAAGGCGAAGAAGAAGCCGCTCGACGAGAAATCGGCCGCCGACTACGGCGTCGACGTCGCGCCGCGGCTGAAGGTGCTGAAGACCGAGGAGCCGGGCGGCCGCAAGGCGGGCGTCAAGGTCAAGGACGTGGCGGAGCTTGTTTCCAGCCTGAAGTCCGCAGGCGTCCTCTAGGGCTCGGAAAAGGGAGATCGATAAAATGGCCATTCTTCTCGTTGCCGAACATGACAACGCCACCCTTTCCGACCAGACCGCCAAGGCGCTGAGCGCGGCCGCGAAGATCGGCGGCGACGTCGACGTGCTGGTCGCCGGCAAGGGCGCCAAGGCCGCCGCCGATGCCGCCGCGAAGCTCGCCGGCGTGCGCAAGGTGTTGCTGGCGGAAGCCGACGAGCTCGCCGAGCGGCTTGCGGAGCCGACCGCCGCGCTGATCGTGTCGCTCGCGGGCAATTACGACACGGTGATCGCGCCGGCGACGACGATGTGCAAGAACGTCTTGCCGCGCGTCGCGGCGCTGCTCGACGTGGCGCAGCTTTCCGAGATCGTCGAGGTTGTGTCGGCCGACACGTTCAAGCGGCCGATCTACGCCGGCAACGCCATCCAGACCGTGCAGTCGACCGACGCCAAGAAGGTGATCACCGTGCGCACCGCCTCGTTCCAGGCGACTGGCGACGGCGGCTCCGCTTCGGTCGAGACCGTTTCGGCGGCCGCCAATCCGGGCCTGTCCTCCTTCGTCGAGAACAAGCTGTCGGAAAGCGACCGTCCGGAACTGACTTCCGCGAGGATCATCATCTCCGGCGGCCGGGCGCTGGGCTCGTCGGAGAAGTTCGAGGAGGTGATCCTTCCCGTCGCCGACAAGCTGGGCGCGGCCGTGGGCGCTTCCCGCGCCGCCGGCGACGCCCGCGAATCGCCCAACCACAGGCCGGTCGGCCAGACCGGCAAGGTCGTTGGGCCGGCGCGCTACAAAGCCGGCGGCATTTCAGGC
>JACFNY010000631.1 GCA_019454625.1 Sphingomonadaceae bacterium | reverse complement strand
GTTTGAAAAAGCAGGGCGGGAAGCTTTGCAGCCTCCCGCCCCAGGGGGCATCGGCGGTCGACGGGGGGCGACGGGAAGACGCCGCCGATACCCAAGCTCAGCCCTGCTTCACCGGCAGGGTCACGAAACGGTTGCTGTCGCCGCTCTTGAGGCGGAGAAGGACGACGTTCTTGCCATTCTTGCGGGCGGCGCTGAGCGCCTCGCGCAAATCGGCGGGCGACGAGACATGCTTGCCGCCGGCTTCCAGGATGACGTCGCCGGCCTTGATGCCGCGTTCGGCGGCGGGGCCGGAGTCGTCGACGTCGGTGACGACGATGCCTTCCTTGCCGGCGCCCGACACCTGGTTCGCAGGCGCGAGTTTCAGCCCCAGCCGCGGCAGGCTGGTCTGGTCGGCGCTATCGTCGCCGCGCGACGAGGCGTTGTCGGCCCGGCGATCGGGAAGTTTGGCGAGCGAGACGTTGAACTCGCGCTCCTTGCCGTCACGCAATACCGTGATCTTGACGTTCGCGCCGGGCGCGATCGACGAGATGCGGCGCGAGAGATCGCGGGCATCCTTGACCTGCTTGCCGTTCACCTTGGTCACGACGTCGCCGGCCTTGATGCCGGCCTTCGCGGCGGGCGTGTCGGGCTGGGCGTCGGAGACGAGCGCGCCCTCCGTTTCCTTGATGCCGAGCCCCTCGGCGATCTCCGGTGTCACCGGCTGGATGTTCACGCCGAGATAGCCGCGCGTGACCTTGCCGCTCGTCTTCAGCGAGTTGACGACATAGCTCACGGTTTCGGACGGGATGGCAAAGGCGATGCCGACATTGCCGCCCGACGGCGAAACGATCGCGGTGTTCACGCCGATCACTTCGCCGGCGAGGTTGAAGGTCGGGCCGCCGGAGTTACCACGGTTCACCGCGGCGTCGATCTGGAGGAAGTCGTCGGGCCCGGCGGCGCCGATGTCGCGGCCACGCGCCGACACGATGCCCGAGGTGACGGTGCCGCCGAGGCCGAACGGATTGCCGACCGCGATCACCCAGTCACCGACACGCGGCGCAGCGCTGGCGA
>JACFNY010000630.1 GCA_019454625.1 Sphingomonadaceae bacterium | reverse complement strand
CGACGCCTTCCAGAACGGTGAACTTTTCCATGACTGTCCTCGTGGGCGGTTTTGTAGCCGCTCATGAGGGCATTTTCAAACGCCTCATGCCGAGGCGTCAGGGCCCGGCCGAGGCCTCGATCCGCTCCATGTCGCCGTCGGAAAGCCCGAAATGGTGGCCGATTTCGTGCACCAGCACATGCGTCACGATATCGCCGAGCGTTTCCTGGTGCTCGGCCCAGTAATCGAGAATCGCCCGCCGGTAGAGATACACGGTGTTCGGCAACTGCCCGGTCACCGGCCCGTCGCCGCCCTGCGCCAGCCCGACGCCGGTGAACAGGCCGAGCAGATCGAATTCGCCGGCGCTCATTTCGCGCAGCACCTCTGGCGAGGGGAAATCGTCGATCCGGATCACGACATCGCCGCACAGCGCGCGGAACTTCGAGGGCAGGCCGGCGAAGGCTTCCGCCGCGAGCCGTTCGAACTCCTCGAGCGAGGGCGCTTCGAGTTTCCGCCAGTCAATCCTGCTCATGCCGTAAATCTAGCGATCTTCGCCGCCGCCCGGAAGTAGCGCCTCTTGCTTCCGTCCTCTGCTTCGCCATCATGCGGCAACGGGAAGGTTGAACAACGATGTGGCGTCTCCTGTTGTGGCTGATCGCAGCCGTGCCGCTCGTCGCGCACGCACAGGATGGCGCGCCGAGACTGCAGACGCTCGAAGCCGATATCCGGGAGGTAATGCGCGCGGACGCGCTCGACATCGAGGATCCGCTGAAGGTCTTCGCCTTCGTGCTGAACGCGCTCCCCGATCGCGTCACCGTCCATCCGACCGAGAATTACTACTACTTCCGCTTTCTCCATCGCGGCACGCCCTATGCGGGCAATCTTCGCATCGAGGTGAGCGACAAGCCGGCGGTGCTGCACTTCGCCTATTACCGGACGCAGACGCCGTGGCACCCGGAAGCAAAAGCGACGGAGATCGCGCTCAACGAGGCGCAAGGCGTCACGCTGGAGAAGCAGGATCGCCTGCACTACCGCGTCTGCTACGGCGGCAAGAGCGTTGCGTTCGCGCTAA
>JACFNY010000074.1 GCA_019454625.1 Sphingomonadaceae bacterium | reverse complement strand
GGCATTGACGCCGGAGAGCGGGCCTTCGGTGACGATGGTGCCGATCTCGGGCGGAATCATGCCGTCGATGCGGATGACGCGCGCGTCGGCGGTGGCGCCCATGCCGTGGTCGGAGACGAGGACGACGTTCGCCGGCTGGCCAAGCGCGCCGAGGCCGCCGACGAGATCGCCGATAAGCCGGTCGACCTCGGCGAGCGCGGCGGTGGTTTCCGGTGCGTCCGGCCCGAGTTCGTGGCCGACCGTGTCCACCGTGTCGAAATAGAGCGTGGCGAAGCGCGGGCGGATCGCCGCCGGGCGGCGCATCCAGTCGAGCACGGTGTTGATGCGCTGCGTGCCGCTCACCGCCTTGTCGTAGCGCAGCCAGTCCTGCGGGCGCGTACCGTGGATGGCGACTTCCGAGCCCGGCCAGAACATCGTGCCGGTGCGGACGCCGGCCCTCTCGGCGGTTACCCAGACCGGCTCGGCCTCGTCCCACCAGAAGGGGTCGAGCGACTGGCGCGGGTCGCCGAGTGTGAAGCGCACGTCGGGGCGGCGGGGATCGACCATCGTGTTGTCGACGATGCCGTGGCGGTCGGGGCGGAGGCCGGTGATGACGCTGTGGTGGTTCGGGAAGGTGAGCGAGGGGAACGAGGGCCGCATCACCGCCTTCACGCCGGAGGCGGCAAGCGCGTTGATGTTGGGCGTGACTCCGCGCTCCAGATAGTTCGGCCGCAGCCCGTCGATGGAGACGAGGATGGTAACGGGCGGGCGCGCCTCCACTGTCGCTGCCGTTCGGGGAGGCGGGGTGGCGGCGCAGGCCGAGAGCGCGAGGAGGGCGAGCGCCGTGAAGAGCGCGCGCAGGGGGAGGCGATTGTGCGTCATGCTCATCTCCTTGCGCGGCCCATATGACGGGCGGGTGACTAGACGTTGAAGCGGAAGTGGAGGACGTCGCCGTCCTTCACCACGTACTCCTTGCCTTCGAGGCGGAGCTTGCCCGCTTCCTTCGCGCCCTGCTCGCCGCCGAAGTTTACGAAATCATCGTAGGCGATGGTTTCCGCGCGGATGAAGCCCTTTTCGAAATCGGTGTGGATGACGCCCGCCGCCTGCGGGGCGGTGGCGCCTTTCTCGACGGTCCAGGCGCGGGCCTCCTTGGGGCCGACGGTGAAGAAGGTGATAAGATGAAGGAGGTCGTAGCCGGCGCGGATGACGCGGGCGAGGCCGGTTTCGGTGAGCCCGAGGTCGGCGAGGAAGTCGGGACGGTCGGCGGGGTCCATCTGGCTGATCTCGGCCTCGATGGCCGCGGAGATGACGACGCTCGCCGCGCCTTCGGCTTTCGCCCTGGCGGCAACTTTCTCCGAAAGCGCGTTGCCGGTCGCGGCCTCGTCCTCGCCGACGTTGCAGACGTAAAGCACGGGCTTGGCGGTGAGGAGCTGTGCCTGCGCCAGCACGCGGCGCTCCTCCTCGTCCCCCGGCTCCACCATGCGGGCGGGCTGGCCGTCCTTCAGCACATCGAGCGCGCGGCCGAGCACGGCGCCGGCGACCTTCGCCTCCTTGTCGCCGCCCTGCCCCTTCTTGACGAGGTTCGGCACGCGCCGCTCGAGGCTCTCGATGTCGGCGAGCATCAGCTCGGTCTCCACCGTCTCGGCGTCGGCGATCGGATCGACGCGGCCGTCGACGTGGGTGATGTCGCCGTTCTCGAAGCAGCGCAGCACGTGGACGATGGCGTCCACCTCGCGGATGTTGCCGAGGAACTGGTTGCCGAGGCCCTCGCCCTTCGAGGCGCCGCGCACCAGCCCTGCGATGTCGACGAAGGCGAGCTGCGTCTCGAGGATCTTCTGCGAGCCCGCGATCTCGGCGAGCTTGTAGAGGCGGGGATCGGGCACCGGCACCTGACCCACGTTGGGCTCGATCGTGCAGAACGGGAAGTTGGCGGCGGCGGCCGCCGCCGTCTCGGTGAGCGCGTTGAACAGCGTCGACTTGCCGACGTTCGGCAGACCGACGATACCGCACTTGAACCCCATCAGATCAGGCCTTTCCGTTCGTTTGCATGGCGAGCGCCACGTCGCTCATGAAGCGCGCGTCGTCGCCCGCCGCCAGCCACCTCGCCTCGCGCGCGACGGCGCCGAGCAGGTCGGCGAGCGGCTCCATCTCCGCCTTCGCATAGTTGCCGAGCACATGGCCCGTCACCCGCGCCTTGTCGCCGGGGTGGCCGATGCCGATGCGGACGCGGCGGAAATCCCCGCCGATGTGCGCGGCGATCGAGCGGATGCCGTTGTGGCCCGCCGCGCCGCCGCCCGTCTTCACCTTCACCTTCATCGGCGCGAGGTCGAGCTCATCGTAGAACACCGTCACGTCGCCGGGCGAAAGCCTGTAGAAGCGCATCGCCTCGCCGACGCTCCGGCCGCTGTCGTTCATGAAGGTCTGCGGCTTCAGCAGCAGCACGCGCTCGCCGCCGATGCTGCCGTCCGCGATCAGGCCCTTGAACTTCTTCGTCCACGGGCCGAAGCGGTGGACATCGGCGATGGTGTCGGCCGCCATGAAGCCGACATTGTGCCGGTGAAGCGCATAGGCGCCCCCCGGATTGCCGAGGCCGACGAAAAGCTGCATCACGCGCAGAAACGCCCGGCGCGAAGGCCGGGCGTCCTATGGGTCAGGCGGCTTCGCCTTCGCCCTCGGCGGCGGCTTCGGCATCCTCGCTCGAACGCAGCGCCGACGGCGCGACGATGGTGGCGACGGTGAAATCGCGGTCGTCGATCACGGGCTTGGCGCCGGCGGGCAGCGCGAAGGCCGAGATGTGCAGCGATTCGCCCACGTCGAGGCCCTTCAGCGAAGCGACGAGCTCGTCGGGGATCGCGTCGGCCGGGCAGACCAGCTCGACCTCGTGGCGCACGATGTTGAGCACCGCGCCGCGCTTGATGCCGGGCGAGGCCTCTTCGTCGGTGAAGCGCACCGGAACCGCGACCGTGACGCGCGCGTCCTTCGACAGGCGCAGGAAGTCGACGTGGACCGGGCGGTCGGTGACGGGGTGGAACTGCACGTCGCGGGGGAGCGTGCGTTCGGTCTTCCCGCCGACCTCGACCTCGACGACCGAGTTCAGGAAATGGCCGGTCTGCAGCATCTTGACGAGGGCCTTCGCCTCGACATGGACCTGCACGGGTTCCTTGTTGTTGCCGTAGATCACGGCGGGGACGCGGCCTTCGCGACGGATTGCACGGGAGGCTCCCTTGCCTGCCCGGTCGCGCGCTTCAGCCGCGAGCTTCAGCGCTTCACTCATCTGTATCTCTCCATTGGTTCAAACCCGTGCAGCCGCCTCCAGGGATGACCAGCCGCTCGGGAAGCGGTGCCCGTACACGCCGAAGCGCGGAAATGCAAGGGATTCGGGCGATGTGAATCGCCACCGGTTCAGAGCGGAGCGGGAATCTTGCGGGATCACCCCTCCCCTTCAGGGGAGGGGCTAATCAACTCCGCCGTCAGTTGAGCCGCTCGACCTTCAAACCCTTCGCCTCCAGCATGGACTGCACGCTGTCCTTGCCCGCGAGGTGCCCTGTGCCGACCGCGACGAACACGGTGCCGGGGGTGGTTTCGAGGCGCTCTGCGATCCAGTTCGCCCAGTTGAGGTTGCGGTCGGTGAGCAGGCGCTTGGCGAGGCCCGGCGAATCGCGCGTGTCGTCTTCCAGCAGGTCGGCGACCGCATCGACGTCGCCGGCGAGCCAGCTCGTCACGGCGTTCCTGATGACCGCGTCGATGTCGTCGATGTCGTCGATCGAGTTGACGAGCAGCGTGCGCTGCTCGGCCTCGGGCAGCGTGTCGAAGAAGCCGAGCTGCTCGGTCACCGTCTCCAGCGCCTCGATGCGCTTGCGCTGCGCGGCGGCGCGCGTGGAGAGCTGGTACTCGACGCCGCCCTCGATGCCGTAACCGAGCTTCTGGATGCGCGCGGTGGAGAGCGACATGGTGGCGAGCCACGTCTCCATCGCGTCGAGCGCGGCGGCGGGCACGCCCGCGTGCCTGATCGCGGCGGCAAGCTCGTCGCGCTCGTCCGCCGGAACGCGCTCGGCGAGCGGCGGCAGGCCGGGCGTGTAGCCCATCTTGAGGATGACCGGCGTCGTCACCTTCGCATCGTTGGTGCCGAGCACTTCGAGCACCAGCGTGTCGGAGGCATCGAAGGCCTTCGCGACCGGCGGCGCCAGCCACTCGGTGCCCTCCGGGAGCATGTGGATCGTGCCGAACAGGTAGATGGTGGTGTCGGCGTCCTTCACCGCCCAGAGCGCCGGGCCCTTGCCGGATGCCCCGGAACCTGCGGCAGAGGCTTCGGTGGAGGCTTCTGTGGCGGGGGCGGACGCCTTTTCCTTCGCGGTGCCCGGCGCTTCCGACGTGCACGCGACCAGCATCGCCGCCGCTGCGAGTGCTCCCAATATGCGACCCATCATGTCTTTCCCGTCCATTTTCCTTTGGCCTGCCGTAAGGCAGGGCGTCTGTCGGAGGGATTAACGCGAAGTCGCCGCCTTGTAACGGTCCTTGAGCAGCCGCTTGTAGAGCTTGCCCGTGTCGTGCCGCGGCAGCGCCTGCTCGAAGTCGACCGAGCGCGGGCATTTGACGTGGCTGAGGTGCGTGCGGGCGAAGGCGATCAGCTCGGCCTCCAGCTCCGGCCCGGCGTCCGCCCAGTCGCGCGGCTGCACGACCGCCTTCACCTCCTCGCCCATCTCCTCGTGGGGGATGCCGAACACCGCGACGTCCGACACCTTGGGGTGCATGACGAGCACGTTCTCGGCTTCCTGCGGATAGACGTTCACGCCGCCGGTGATGATCATGTAGGCGGCGCGGTCGGTGAGGAACAAATAGCCGTCCTCGTCGACGTAGCCGATGTCGCCGAAGGTGGCGCCGTGCTCATCGTGCCGGACGCTTCGCGTCTTCTCGGGGTCGTTGTGGTAGGCGAACTCGCCGCCGCCCGCGAAGTAGATGCGGCCCTCGCGCCCCGGCGGCAGCAGCGCGCCCTCGTCGTCGAGGATGCGGATCTCGCCGAGCAGCGAGCGGCCGACCGTGCCGGGCTTCCTCAGCCACTCCTGCGGGCTGACAGCGCAGAAGCCGGCGCCCTCGGTCGAGGCATAGTATTCGTAGATCGTCTCCCCCCACCAGTCGATCATCCGACGCTTGACCTCGACGGGGCAGGGGGCGGCGGCATGGATCGCCACCCGGAGGCTGGAGAGGTCGTAGCGCGCGCGGACCTCGTCCGGCAGCTTCAGCATCCGCACGAACATCGTCGGCACGAGCTGCGTGTGCGTGACGCGGTACTGCTGGGCGAACGCGAGATAGCGCTCGGGATCGAACTGCCTCATCACGACGAGCGTCCCGCCCGCCCGGTCGTGCCCGACGAGTAGAGCATGTCGCGGCCCTGCGATTCGTCGGCGATGCGGGTGTCGGGCTGCCGGGCGACGGCGGCGCCGAAGTCCGCGAAGCCGGGGATCGCGCCGCCCACCGCGAAGCGCGGGCCGGGCACCTCCAGCCTCGCCGCGACGTCGGCGAGGCCGGGGCTCGCGAACAGCATCCTCGCGCCGGAATCGTCGAGGATGTACTGGGCCTCGTCGCGCCCGAGCTTCGTCGACATCGCGGTGAACACGATGCCGGCGCGCTGCGCCCCCCAGCAGATGGGCAGGAACTCCAGCCCGTTCTCCATCATCAGCGCGATCACGTCGCCGCGCTTCAGGCCGTGCGCGCGGATGAGCTGCGCGACGCGGTTGGAGAGCGCCTCGAGGCCGCCGTAGGTGAGGGTTTCGCCGGTCTCGGCAATGACGATCGCGGTCTTGTCGGGGGTCTCTGCGGCAAAGACGTATGGATGCATGACGGTTCTGGTCCTCCCGCGGCCACGCTATCAAAAGCTGTTGCACAAAGACACGCTGACGGCTTCGTCAGGTTGCCGCGGCGGGGGCGGCCATTGACGGCAGCGGGGCTTGGCCCTATCCGCCACAGAGCGTTCCGAAGCGCCAGGGAGGCGGTGTCGTGCGGCGTTCCGTCCGGTCCGAGTGGGGTGGGCCGGTGGTGATGCTCGGCGCCGTCGGCAGTATCTGAAAGGGCCCCATGAGCACGTTCCGCAGCACGTCCCGCGTCACCTCGTCGTTCATCGCCAGTGTTTGGGCCAGCGTTTCGGCCAGCGTCTCGCTGATCGCGCTCGCCGCCGGGCCCGCCGCCGCGGCGGACCTGACCGTGACGGGCACCCGCAACACGCCGATCACCACGTCGAACGCGAACAGCGGGCCGGGCAACGTCATCGTCGACGGCACCGTCGACGTCTCCGGCGGCACGGCGATCACGGTCGATTCGAGCCACAGCGTCACGGTGAACGCCTCGCGCACCGTGAAGACGACGACGGAATCGAACGGCACCGGCGTCGCCGTCGTCGCGCCCGCGGGCGGGCTTTCCGGCACGATCACCAACAACGGCGCGATCCAGGTGACCGGCACGGGCGCGAACGATGCGGTGGGCACCAACAACGTCGGGCTGCTGATCGGCGGCGCGGGCACGTTCACGGGCAACGTGGTGAGCGGCAGCGGCAGCTCGATCACGGTCGGCGGCACCGATTCCTACGGCGTCTCCGTGACCTCGCGCCTCGACGGCGACCTCGGCGTGAACGGCGTCTCGGTGACGGGCGCGCGCTCGGTCGCGGTTTCCGTGTCGGGCGAAGTCACCGGCGACGTGAAGGTCACGGGCGGCGTCGCCGCGACGGGCGCGGACGGCGCCGCGCTCGCGGTCAGCGGCGCGGTCGGCGGCGGCATCGCCAACGCGGGCGCCATCGCCACCGGGCAGGCGCAGACGACGAATTCGAGCGGAGAGGCGGTTCCCGCGGTCGCCGGCAAGGCGAGCGTGCTCATCTCCGGCACGGTCGGCGGCGGCTTCGTCAACGACCGCTACTACGTGGACGAGGACGGCAACCGCGTCGCGCCCGCCGACGTCGACACCACCAAGCACACGCTGGTCGCGGGTACGGTCACGGCGCTCGGCGGCGCGCCGGCGATCCTCGTGTCCCCCGGCGCGTCCGGCACGGCGAACGCGGTCGTCGGCAATGTCGGCACGGGCGCGGACGCCTACGGCATCGTCAACCGCTCGTCGATCACGGTGAGCGGCAGCACCGCCGGCCGCGAGACGGACGCCGTCAGAGTGGCGGGCGGCAACGGCTTCACGGCGAGCGTCGGCGGCGGCGTCAGCAACCAGTCGACCGCCAGCATCACCGCCTCCGCGATCGACGCGGCGGCAAGCGGCATCCGCGTCGGCGATGGCGGCATCGCGCCCGAGGTCGCGAACAGCGGCCGCATCACCGTGCGCGGCAACCGCACCGCGAACAGCGACGGCACCTTCGGCGCGGGCGGCAACGCCTACGGCATCCGCGTCGATTCCGGCGCGTCGGTGGATTCGGTGACCAACAGCGGCACCATCCAGGTCTCCGCGAACGGCGACAACAAGACCGCCTACGGCATCTATTCGGCGGCGGGCGTCTCCACGATCACCAACAGCGACACGATCCAGGCGGTGGGCGCCAGCGGCGAGAACGTCTCCGCCTACGCCATCGACACCTCGGCGAGCGCGGCGGGCGTCACGCTGAACAACTCGGGCACGATCAGCGGCGCGGTGCGGCTCGGCGCGGGCAGCGACACCGTCAACGTCACGGACGGCACCGTCACCGGCGCCATCAGCTTCGGCGGCGGCGCGAATGTGCTGAGCATCAGCGGCGGCACGGTTTCCGGCGGCGTGTCGGCGAGCGGCGGCACGCTCGCGCTCGGCATGACCGGCGGCACGCTCGACCTCACGAGCCAGGACGGCCTCGCGCTCCAGAGCCTGAGCGCCTCCGGCGCCTCGAAGATCATCCTCGACGTCGGCACCGACTTCACGGGGCTCGAGGTCGCGGGCGCGGCGAGCTTCACGGGCACGAGCACGATCCAGCTCAACATCACCGACCTGATGGCGGGCGAGCGGACGATCAACGTCGTCACCGCGGGCGGCGGCATCACCACCGACCACCCCGACACGATCCTCACCGCCGACAGCGTGCCCTACATCTACGCCGTCGACGACGTGAGCGTCGGCGCGGACGCCATCAGCATCGACCTCCGCCGCAAGGGCGGCGGCGAGCTCGGCCTCACCAGCGAGTACAGCAAGATCTACGAGGCCTCGATCGGCGCGCTCGCCGACGAGCAGGCGCTCACCTCCGCCGTCAACGCGCTGCGCGACGAGGCCTCGGTGCAGGCCGCCGTGCGCCAGATGACGCCGACG
>JACFNY010000629.1 GCA_019454625.1 Sphingomonadaceae bacterium | reverse complement strand
CCTGCCGGCCGTGATCTACAACAGCCCCTATTACGGCTACGAGACCAAGGCCGACCTGTTCTTCGCCCTGCGCGCCGAGCACAGGAACCTCGTCGGCTTCAAGGAATTCGGCGGCTTCGGCGCGCTGACCTACGCGGCCGAGCACATGACCAGCCAGGACGACGTGCTCCTGATGGTCGGCGTCGACACCACCGTCGTCCACGGCTTCGTCAACTGCGGCGCGGTCGGCGCCATCACCGGCATCGGCAACGTCCTGCCGAAGGAAATCCTGCACCTGTGCGCCCTGTCGCGCGCCGCCGCCAAGGGCGACGCCGAGGCGCGCCAGCTCGCCGGCGAGCTGTCGGAAGCGCTGAACGTGCTGTCGTCCTACGACGAGGGCCCGGACCTCGTCCTCTACTACAAGTACCTGATGGTGCTGAAGGGCAACCCGGAATACGAGCTGCACTTCAACGCCGACGACGCGCTCTCGCCGAGCCAGCGCGGCTATGCCGAGGCCCAGCTCAAGCTGTTCGACGCCTGGTACGCGGCATGGACCGCCCGCACCGGCGCGGTGCAGAAATACGCGGCCTGACGTGAAGCCGCCCGCGACGGCAGGTCGCGGGATCGAAACAGGGATGGCGGGAGCCGGCCGTGAAGCCGGTTTCCGCCATCTGCTTTTTCTGCGCCGCATGAAGCACGGCTTCGACGATTGCGCCCGCTTCCTCGTGCCGGACGAAGGCGCCGACAGGCTCGTCATCGGCAGCTTCTGCTCGATCGGATCGGGCGCGGCCTTCATCATGGCCGGCAATCAGGGCCATCGTGCCGACTGGATCAGCACCTTTCCGTTCTACTGGATGTCAGAGGTCGAGGCGTTCGCAGAGGCGCTTAACGGCTTCGAGCCCGCGGGCGACACCGTGATCGGCAACGACGTCTGGATCGGCTCAGAGGCCATCGTCATGCCCGGCGTCAGGATCGGCGACGGCGCGGTGATCGGCACCCGGGCGCTGGTGACGCGCGACGTCGAGCCCTACGCCATCGTCGGCGGCAACCCGGCCCGCACCATCCGCAAGCGGTT
>JACFNY010000073.1:6531-8249 GCA_019454625.1 Sphingomonadaceae bacterium | reverse complement strand
CGGCCGCCACAGGATCGCCGGGCTTCAGCGGCACGCGCAAGAGCTCTCCGGTTATCGGGGCGGAGACCGCATAGAGGTTGGTGACGCGGGTCTCGCCGAGATCGTCCACGGTCACCGTCATCGCGCCCCGGCTGACGACGCCCGTCTCGACCTCGACCGCCGGTGCGCGGATCAGGAAGACCAGCGCGAGCAGCACTGCAACGACGATCAGCGCGCCGATGATCCTGGGGCCGGTGACAATCTTCCTCTTCATCCTCACTCCCGCGTCTTGAGGGCGCGGACCAGATCCAGCCGATCGACCCGCCCGCGAATGAGAAGCGCGGTCACCGCCGCCGCCGTGCCCACCACCAGCGCGCCTTCGGCGAGCGTCGCCGCGTTGATGCTGTAGGGAATGGTGTAGAGGTCCGCGCTGAACTGCGCCATCATGTAGCGTGACAGTGCCACGCCCATCAGCATTCCGGGCGGCAGCGCGGCCAGCACCAACAGCGCCAGCTCGCCCAGCAGCACGAAGGCGACTTCCGGGCGGCGGAAACCGAGCACGCGCATCGAGGCAAGATCGCGCGCGCGCTCCGACAGGCTGATCCGCGCGCTGTTGTAGACGACGCCGAGCACGATCAGGCCCGAGAAGCCGACCGTGAACAGGGTCATGATGCCCATGCTTTCGGCAAGCGTGTCGCTGATGCCGCGCAGAGTGGCGGCGTGCACCGTCACGCCTGCGACGAGCGGCGTCTGCTTGAGCGCGGCATAGAGTGCCGGGAGCTGCGCGGCGTCCACGCTCAGATATGCGCCCGAAAGGCTGTCGCCCTCGCGCAGCAAGCGATTGAGATGCGCGCGGTCGATCAGCGCCGAGCCGCCGAGCGGGCTGTCGACGACAGCGGCGACGGGAATTTCCAGACGCAGCCGCTCGCCTTCGGTGACGGCCGCGGTGATCGTGTCCCCGGCGCGAACATCCAGCAGCCGCGCCAGCCGGCCGGAGATGAGCGCGCCGCGCGCCGCCGGCTCCACCACGCGGCCGTCGATGTCGACGAGACGGCTGAGGTCGCCGCCCGGCTCGGCGCCGCTCAGCCCCTCGCGCTCTTCCCTCGGTCCCGCGATCAGCCGGGCGCCCGCCGCGCGGAACGGCTCGACCCGCAGCACGCCGGGCATACGCTGAAGCTCGTGCAGCGCGCGCGCGTCTCGGACCTCGGCGAAGGTGACGGTGACGTCGCCCCGTTCGGCCTGTCCGAAGGCGAGGTCGATCATCCGGTCGAGCCCGTCGGTGGTGCTGGCCGCGGCGATGTAGAGCGCGAGCGCGGACGCGATCCCCACCACGGTCAGCCCCGAGCGCAGCGGGCGGCGCAGCAGACCGCGCAGGATCATCCGCGAGGGCTCATCGGGGCCGAGCGCCCGGGCGATCCCGGCAGTGCCGCCTGAGAAATCCGCCGGGGCGGGCGGCCGCATCGCCTCGGCGGGCGTGAGCCGGGCTGCGCGGCGCACGGCGCCGAGCGCACCGAGCAGCACGGCGGCGAGCGTGGCGGCCGCCGCGATCAGGAAGACGTCCGGCCCGGTGCGGAACTCGAGGAACGGGAAGGCGAAATATTGCTGATAGAGCCCTGCGGCGGCACGGCCCAGCCAGAGGCCGAGCAGGATGCCGAGCAGCAGCCCGCCCACCGAGAGCAGCAGCGCGAGCTGGGCGTAATAGAGCATGATCGTGCGGTTGCGATAGCCGAACGCCTTCA
>JACFNY010000073.1:0-6521 GCA_019454625.1 Sphingomonadaceae bacterium | reverse complement strand
CGATCACCTCGCGTTCGGTGTCGACCAGCCGGCCGAGCACGATGTTGAGCAGGAAAGCGGCAACACCGAGAAAGATGGGCGGCAGGATCTCGACCGTGGTGCCGAGCTGGTTGATCTCTTCGGAGAGGAAGCGATCCGAGATCTGCTGCTCGCGGCCATAGGCGCCGGTTCCGCCGTAGGGCGCAAGCAGCGTGTCGAGCCGGCGGATCACCTCCTCGCCCCGCGCGCCCGGCGCGAGCCGCACGGTCGCCTCGTTGAAAGCCTCGACCATGTCGAGCGACGCGGCAAGCGGCTCGCGGCCCATCCACAGGATGCCGTAGCGCCGGTTGTCCGGAAAGATCTGGCCGGGCGCGACCGCATAGACGTGTTCGGGCGAGAGCGCCGTGCCGACCAGCCGCAGCTCGACCTGCTTGCCGTAAAGAAGTGCGTTGAACCGATCCCCCGGTTGAAGCCGTGCCGCGGCGGCGAACGCCTCGCTCGCCACCACTTCGCCCACCGCATGGGAATCGGGCAGCCGGCCAGAACGTATGACCAGCCGGTTGAGCGCCGGGCGGCCGTCCGGCGGCAGCGAATGGACGCGCGCGGAGACCGGCTCGGCGATGCCGGCGATGTCGAGCACCGCGCCGGTGCTGATGCGGCTTTCCGCCACCGCGACGCCGGGCAGCGCGGCGACCTCGCGCATCACCGTGTCCGGCGCGCGGCGGACGGGCGCGAAGACGTCGGCGACGCGATACTGGTCGTAGTAGGCCGCCCGCGTCGCTTCCAGCGAACGGATCATGCCGAACGACATCACCACCATGCCGACGCCCGCCGCGATCACCAGCGCGATCGCCGCCGACTGGGCGCGCAGCCGCCACAGGTCGCGCAGCAGCTTGACAGTGAGGGGCGAGCGGAGGGCGATCACCAGCTCAGCTCCGATGGCGGCTTGCGGGTTTCATTGCGGTGATGGCCGACGATCCGGCCGTCGCCGAACAGCAGCACCTCGTCCGCCATGTCGGCGATCACCGCGTTGTGCGTGATGACGAACGTGGTGGTGCCGAGCTCGCGGTTGATCGTGTCGATCGCGCTCAGCACGCGCACGCCCGTCGCACTGTCGAGCGCGCCGGTCGGCTCGTCGCACAGCAGCACCTCGGGCCGCTTGGCGATGGCGCGGGCGATGGCGACGCGCTGCTGCTCGCCGCCCGAAAGCTGGGCAGGGAAGTGGTCGAGCCGCGCTTCCAGCCCGACCAGCCCCAGCGCCTCGGCCGGGTCCATCGGGTCTTCGGCGATCTCCGTGATGAGCGAGACGTTCTCGCGCGCCGTGAGCGAGGCGATCAGATTGTAGAACTGGAAGACGAAGCCGACGCTCGTGCGCCTGTATTCGGTGAGCGCGTCCTCGTCGCAGGCCGTCAGGTCGCGCTCGTGGAACCAGACATGGCCTTCGCTCGCCCGGTCGAGCCCGCCCAATATGTTGAGCAGCGTGGACTTGCCCGAGCCGGACGGCCCCAGCAGCACCAGCATCGCGCCCGCACGGACCTCCAGATCGACACCGCGCAGCGCATGGACCATGTTCGGCCCGCTGCCATACGTCTTGGTCAGGCCCTCGACCCGATAGACACGCCTGCCGGCCTCCCCCTTCGTCACGGGCGATCCCTAGCCGCCCATCGCGGCATGTTCGTCGGCGGCTTGCGCGGTCATGACCAGTTCCCTTTCACGGCAGACAGGATGTCTGCCGCAGCGCGGCCGGACCGTCCATAGCGCCGTCGCGGGCGGGATGATCGCCGACGGGCCTTATTCCCCGCCGCGCGGCACGGCGTTCAGGAAGTCCTTGAAGTCCATCGGGAACGGGAACACGATCGTCGAGCTGCGTTCGTTCGCGATCACGTTCAGCGTAGAAAGGTAGCGGAGCTGCATCGCCTCGGGACGCTGGCCGAGGATCTCGGCCGCCTCCAGCAGCTTCTGCGCGGCCTGCTGCTCGCCCTCGGCGTTGATGATCTTGGCACGCCTTTCGCGTTCGGCCTCCGCCTGGCGCGCGATGGCGCGGACCATCGATTCGTCGATGTCGACGTGCTTGATCTCGACATTCGTCACCTTGACGCCCCATCTGTCGGTCTGCACATCCAGCAGCTCCTGAAGGTCGGCGTTCAGCTTGTCCCGCTCCGCCAGCATCTCGTCCAGCTCGTGCTTGCCGAGCACCGAGCGCAGCGTCGTCTGGGCAAGCTCGCTGGTCGCCTGCATGAAGTTCTCGACCTGGATGGTCGCGCGTTCGGGGTCGATCACCCGGAAGTAGATGACGGCGCTGACGCGCACCGAGACGTTGTCGCGCGAGATCACGTCCTGCGTCGGCACGTCGAGGACCACGGTGCGCAGGTCCATGCGGACCATCTGCTGCACATAGGGAATGAGGATGATGAGTCCCGGCCCCTTGACGCCGGTGAAGCGGCCGAGCGTGAACACCACGCCCCGCTCGTACTCGCGCAGGATCTTGATCGCCGCCGTCAGGAACAGCAGCGCGATGATCGCGATGGGGAAGTAAAACGCCAGCGTGCCGAACATATCCATTTCCGTTCTCCTGGAACTACCGCGCGGCGGCGGGAGGTGCTGCCGCGTCCATGTCGATGGGTTCCACCGCCAGCGTCAGGCCGTCGAGGGCCGTGACCCGCACCGCCGCACCGGCGGCGAGACCGCCCGGTCCCCGCGCCCGCCAGCGTTCGCTGTGCACGAAGACGTGGCCCGCGCCGTCCTTCCAGCCGAGCACCGTGCCCTCGGCTCCGACCATCTCCTCGCGGCCGCTTACCACCTTCCGTCGGTGCGAGACGAGCGCGAGCCGGGCGATCACGACCGTCATGGCGAGGCTCGCGAGCGCGACGGCGCCGAGCACCGGCCACGCGATCCGGAACTGCGGCACGTCGGTGTCGATCAGGATCGCCGCGCCGAGGACGAAGGCGACGAAGCCGCCGATGCCCAGAATCCCGAACGACGGCGAGAACGCCTCGGCGGCCATCAGCGCGATGCCGAGCAGGATGAGCGCGAGCCCGGCATAGTTCACCGGCAGCACCGCGAACGCGTAAAGACCGGTCAGCAGGCAGATCGCCCCGATGGTGCCCGGATAGAGCGCCCCCGGATTCATGAACTCGAACAGCAGCCCGTAGACGCCGATCATCATCAGGATGAGCGCGACGTTGGGATCGGTGATGGTGCCGAGGAAGCGGGCACGCCAGTCCGGCGCGACCTCGGCGAGGACGAGATTGCGGGTGTCGAGCGTGATTTCCTTGCCGCCGGCGACGACCGTGCGGCCGTGGAGCTGTTCAAGCAGATCGTCGGTGTCGCGGGCAACGAGGTCGATCACGTTCCGTTCGAGCGCCGCGCTCGCGGAAAGGCTGGCCGCCGTCCGTACCGCGGCTTCCGCCCAGTCGGCGTCGCGGCCCCTGAGCTCGGCGAGCGAGCGGATATAGGCGACGGCGTCGTTGATCGCCTTCGCCTCGGCGGCGCCGGCGGCGGGCGCGGTCCCGTCCTTGCCGTCCTTGTCCTTTTCCTGCTGCGGCGGCGCGAACGGATTGCCGCCGCCGATCTGCACCGGCGTCGCCGCGCCGAGGTTGGTGCCGGGCGTCATCGCGGCGACGTGGCTGGCGTAGAGGATATAGGTCCCCGCGCTCGCCGCCCGCGCGCCGCTGGGGCTCACGTAGGTGACGACCGGCACGGGCGAACGCAGGATCGCCCGGATGATGCCCCGCATCGCGCTGTCGAGGCCGCCGGGCGTGTCCATCCGGATGACGACGAGCGGGGCGTTCTCCTCGGCGGCGCGTTCGAGGCCGCCAACGACATAGTCCGATGTCGCCGGACCGATGGCGCCGTCGATGAGGAGCACCGGCGCCGTGCGTCCGGCCTGCGCGGCGCCCGGCGGCGTCCACAGCGCCAGCGCGCCGAACAGCAGGGCGAACAGCGCCAGCACCCGCCGCGGGCAGAAGGCTGAGCCGGTACGCGCGATGCTGCATCTCCTTCTTCCAGAACGACTTGTTACGCCGGAAAGCAGGCACCGGGCATTACGTATCATCCCTGACCTGTGGCCGGGTGGGCAGCATTAGGGACTTGTGTCGGTAGCGCCGGTGCTTAGGCTTGATCCGGAACATGCCGCGTATTGCGCCGCGCGCGTCAGGACGCCCCTATGCAGAACAACGATGCCAGATCAGACCGTCCGCGAAATGCGCTGTCCGTCTGGTGGGGTACGCCCGTTTTCGTTGCACTGGCCACGCTCGGCGCGGCGCTCCTAGAGCCGTACCTCGCGGACCGCCCGACATGGCTGCTGCTGACGGTCGCAGTCCTCGCCTCCGCGGCGACGGGAGGCGTCCGGGCCGCAATCCTCGCCGCGGTCCTGTCGGTGCTGGTCGGGCTCCTGCTTGTCGGCAGACCGTTTCGCGACGCCGACCATCTGGTGCACGCAATCGGGTTCGCGATCATTTCCACGGGTGTCATCCTGCTGACAGGGCGCCTGTCGCACTGGCGGAAAAGCGCGCACGTGCACGAGGCCGACGCCGACAGAAGCCTGCGCCGGGCCGCGGTGCTCGCGGAAGAGCTCGGCCTGCTCATCGACAGCGCAACCAACTATGCCATCTACATGCTGGACCCGGACGGCCGCGTCGCGATCTGGAACAAGGGGGCCGAACGCATCACCGGGTGGAGCGAGGAGGATATCCTCGGGAAGCCGACCGCGGTGTTCTACCCCGCGGAGGAAGTGGCCATCGGGAAACCCGCTGCCGATCTCGATCAGGCTCGGGCCGAGGGCAGATTTCAGGACGAAGGCTGGCGGGTCCGCAAGGACGGATCGGAGTTCTTCGCGGATGTGACCATCACGCCGCTCCACCACGAAGACGGCAGGCTGCGGGGTTACGGACGGGTCGTCCGCGACATCACGGACCAGAAAGCGGCCGAACGCGCGATCGCGACCCGCGAGGCGCAGCTCAATTCGATCCTTGCGAGCGTTCCGGACGCCATGGTGGTGATCGACGACGAGGGCACCGTGCTTTCGTTCAGCAACGCCGCCCAGCGGATGTTCGGCTACGGCGAAGCGGAGGTGCTGGGCAGGAACGTGTCCATGCTGATGCCGTCGCCGGACCGCGAGCGGCATGACGGCTATCTCGCCCATTATATCGAGACGGGAGAACGCCGGATCATCGGCACCACGCGGCGGGTGATGGGACGCCGCAAGGACGGGTCGCTCGTCCCCCACGAGCTTTCGATCAGCGAGGCGACGGGCGGCGGCAGGCGGATGTTCACGGGCTTCATGCGCGACCTCACCGAACGGGAGGCGACCGCGGCGAGGGTGAAGGAACTCCAGTCCGAACTCGTCCATGTCTCGCGCGTGAGCGCGATGGGCGCCATGGCATCGACACTCGCGCACGAACTCAACCAACCGATCACGGCGGTCGTCAACTACGTCGAGACGGCGCACGCGCTGCTCGACGCCCCGACCGCCGAAACGCTCGTGCTGGTGCGGGAAGCCTTGGCGGATGCCGCGTCGGAATCGCTGCGGGCCGGCCACATCGTGCGCCACCTGCGCGACTTCGTCGCCCGGGGCGAGGTGCAGACCCGGGTCGAGGACCTCCCGGCGCTCATCGAGGATGCTTCCTCGCTCGGCTTCGTGGGTCTGCGCGAAAGCGGCATCGCAACCGTCCTGCGGGTCGACCCCGGCGCGACGCCGGTTCTGGCCGACCGTGTCCAGATCGAGCAGGTGCTGGTCAACCTGATCCGCAATGCCGCCGAGGCCATGACGGAAAGCCGAGCGCGTGTCCTGACGATCTCGACCGCGCCCGATACGACGCCCGGCATGATCCGCGTCACGGTTTCCGATACGGGTTCCGGCCTGGCGCCGAAAATCTCGAGCCAGCTTTTCCAGGCCTTTCGCAGCACGAAGCGCGACGGCATGGGCCTCGGCCTTTCGATCTGCAGGACCATCATCGAAGCGCATGGCGGCAAGATCTGGGCCGATTCCGGTTCCGGTGAAGGAACGCATTTTCATTTCACGTTGAGACAGGCGGCCGCGGAGGTGCGCGATGGCGGATAAGCGAACGGTCCACATCATCGACGATGAAGAGGCGATCCGCCGTTCGGCGAGCTTCCTGCTGAAAAGCACGGGCTACGCGGTCGAGGCCTGGGCTTCGGGCGTCGATTTCCTCAAGGCCGCGCGCCACGCAGCCGAGGGCTGCATCCTGCTCGATGTCAGGATGCCGGAAATGGACGGTCTGGCGGTGCAAAAAGCCCTGAGCGATCAGGGCATCGCGATGCCCGTCGTGGTGCTGACCGGCCATGCCGACGTCAGTCTCGCGGTCAAGGTGATGAAGGCTGGCGCCGTCGATTTCATCGAGAAGCCGTTCGAGCGTGCCCACCTCCTGGAGGCCGTGGGATCGGCGTTCACCCGCCTCGAGGACAGGGACCGCAAGGCCAGCTCCGCCGAGGAAGCCGCGCTGGCCATCGCCCGGCTGACGCCGCGCGAGCGCGACGTGCTGGACGGCCTTGCGAGGGGCCTGCCAAACAAGACCATCGCC
>JACFNY010000628.1 GCA_019454625.1 Sphingomonadaceae bacterium | reverse complement strand
CATCGGCCCGAAGGAGCGTTTCCAGCAGGTCTTCGATGGCGGCAGGTACGAGCGGCTGGCGATTCCTTCCGTGACGGAAGATCCACTCAAGTTCCGCGACCAGAAGAAGTATACGGACCGTATCAAGGCCGCGCGCGCCGCGACCGGCGAGCCGGAGGCGTTCGCCGTGGCGGAAGGCCAGATCGAGGGCATCTCGGCGGTCGTCGGCGTGCAGAATTTCGCCTACATGGGCGGGTCGATGGGCATGGGCGTCGGCGAGGCGTTCATCGCCGGGGCGGAGGCTGCGCTCGACAGCCGCGTGCCCTACGTGGTGTTCACCGCGGCGGGCGGCGCGCGTATGCAGGAAGGGCTGCTCAGCCTCATGCAGATGCCGCGCGCGACCGTGCTCACCTCGCTGCTGCGCGAAGCGGGGCTGCCTTACGTGGTCGTCATCACCGATCCGACGACGGGCGGCGTCACCGCGTCCTACGCGATGCTCGGCGACGTCCACATCGCCGAGCCGGGCGCGCTCATCGGTTTCGCTGGCCAGCGCGTCATCGAGCAGACGATCCGCGAGAAGCTGCCCGAAGGGTTCCAGCGTGCCGAATACCTGCACGAGCACGGCATGGTCGACATGGTCGTGCACCGCAAGCGGCTGAAGGCACAGCTCGGCAGCCTGCTCGGCGTCCTCACGCAAGCCCCCGCGAAAGCCGCCTGACCGATGCCAACGCCGCGCTGATGGCCACGGAGGGGGCCCGCTCGGACAATCCCGCGCTCGACGCCCTGCTCGTCGAGGCGAAGGCGCTGCACCTCCAGCTCATCGACCTGACGCTCGGCCGCCTCGAACGCCTGCTCGGCAAGCTCGGCAACCCGCACCACCACCTGCCGCCCGTGTTCCACGTCTCCGGCACCAACGGCAAGGGCTCGACGGTCGCCTTCCTGCGCGCCTGTCTCGAAGCGGCGGGCCACCGCGTCCACGTCTTCACCTCGCCGCACCTCGTGCGCTTCAACGAGCGCATCCGCGTCGGCGGGCGGCTCATCACCGACGCCGAGCTGATCGAGCTTCTCGGCGATGTG
>JACFNY010000627.1 GCA_019454625.1 Sphingomonadaceae bacterium | reverse complement strand
GGTGCTGCGCGACCGCAAGAAGATGAAGGCCAAGGTGCAGGCGCTGTCGATGGAGGCGAAGGCCTCGGCCGGCATCATCGGCGCGCTGCCGTTCATCGTCGCCTTCCTCGTCTACCTGTCGAGCCCGAACTACATCATGCCGCTGTTCACCACCTCGACCGGACACCTGATCCTCGTCCTCTCGGGCGTGTGGATGTCGATGGGCATCTTCATGATGCGCAAGATGATCAATTTCGACATATAGGGGGCGGCGATGATCGACCAGGTGGTGAAATCCATCATCGACCCGAGCTTCATGATCGCGCTGGTCGTCGCGGTCGCGGTGTTCGTCACCATCTTCACGGCGCTGCCGGCGCTGGGCGGCGATCCGCTGAAGGCGCGCATGAAGTCGGTGGCGCTGGAGCGCGAGGAACTGCGCGCCAAGCAGCGCATGCGCCTCGCCGCCGAGGCCGACCGCCGCCGCAAGGGGCTGCGCGAGGAACAGTCGCACGGCATGCGGCGCATCGTCGAACGGCTCGACCTCAAGCGCGCGCTGGCCGACGACAACACTGTCAACCAGCTGAAGGTCGCCGGTTTCCGCGGCCAGAATCCGCTGACCAGGTTCCTGTTCTTCCGCCTCGTCCTGCCCTTCGCCGGCCTCGCCATCGGCATCGTCTACGTCTTCGTCCTCGGCGGGCTGGCGCAGCAGCCGCCGTTCATGAAGATCCTCGTCTGCGTCCTGCTGGCCTATGCCGGCTTCTACGCGCCGATCCTCTACGTCTCCAACCGCGCCTCCAAGCGCAAGGAATCGATCCAGCGCGCCTGGCCGGACGCGCTCGACCTGATGCTGATCTGCGTCGAATCCGGCATGTCGATCGAAGCCGCCTTCCGCCGCGTCGCCGACGAGATCGGCGCGCAGTCGGTGGAGCTGGCCGAGGAGTTCGTGCTGACCAACGCCGAGCTGTCCTTCCTGCCCGAGCGCCGCCAGGCCTATGAGAACCTCGCCGCCCGCACCGGCCTCGATTCGGTCAAGAGCGTCACCCAGGCGCTGATCCAGGCCGAGCGCTACGGCACGCCGG
>JACFNY010000626.1 GCA_019454625.1 Sphingomonadaceae bacterium | reverse complement strand
CCCCTGATAGTAGGACGGCACATTGCCGCCGAGCGCGAGCAGCCGATGGCCGTCGAGCCCTTCCGGCGAGGACGGCGTGCCGTTTTCCTTGAGATAGTCCGGCGAGGCATAGGCGTGGAAGTGCACGGTGAAGAGCTTCCGCTGCACGAGGTCGGACTGCACCGGCTGCCGCAGGCGGATCGCGACGTCGGCTTCGCGCATCGAGAGGTCGAGTTCTTCGTCCGAAAAGACGAGGCGAATCCAGATCTCGGGATAAAGCTCGAGGAATTCGCCGATCTTCGGCGTCAGCCAGAAGCTGCCGAGGCCGACCGCGGTCGTCACCTTCAACTCGCCGTAAGGCTTCTCGCGGCTGTCGGAGAGCTGCGAAACCGCCGCCTCCAGCTTCACGAATACTTCGTGCGCCGTGCGGTAGAGCGTTTCGCCCTGTTCGGTCAGCATCAGGCCCCGGGCGTGGCGGTGGAAGAGTGTCGCCTTCAATTCCTGCTCGAGCGCCGAGATCTGGCGGCTCACCGCCGACTGCGACAAGCCCAGCGTCTCGCCGGCATGGGTGAAGCTCCCCGCCTCGGCCACGACGTGGAAGATCTTCAGCTTTTCCCAATCCATCTTATTCGGCGGCTGCACGATGCCCTTCCTCATGCGCGAGGAACCGCTCGGTCTCGAGGGCGGCCATGCAGCCCAGGCCCGCCGCCGTCACCGCCTGACGGAAAACGTCGTCGGCGATATCGCCGGCGGCGAAGATGCCGGGCACGGAGGTGGCGGTGGAGTCCGGCGCGGTCCAGACGTAACCGGAGGGCTTCATCTTGAGCTTGCCCTCGACGAGCTCGGTCGCGGGCTTGTGGCCGATGGCGATGAAGATGCCGTCGATCTTGCGCTCGGTGACTTCGCCGGTCTTCACGTTCTTCAATCTGGCATGCGTGACCTTCAAGGGATCGGTGAGCCCAACGACGTCATCGAGTACGCTGTCCCAGATCACCTCGACCTTGGGATGCTTGAACAGGCGATCCTGCAAAATCTTTTCGGCGCGGAACGAGTCGCGCCGGTGCACGAGCGTGACCTTC
>JACFNY010000625.1 GCA_019454625.1 Sphingomonadaceae bacterium | reverse complement strand
CCGAAGCGGACGTCAAGCGCAACCTCGCCAAGGCCGACCGCATCCCGCCCGGTGGCCTCGTCATTATCCGCGACGGCGACCCCAGCGAGCCCGAGGTGATGCTCTCGCCGCTCCTCTACGTCTACACGCACCGCATTCCGATCGAGGTCGCGGCCTACGAGACCTCGTCGCAGCCGCGCGAGCAGGTCCTCGACGAGATGCTGGGCGCGATCGGCGCCGCTGTCGCCGGCGACCGTACCCTCGGCGGCCTCTGTGACTTCATCGAGGCCGAAGCGCCCGCCACTGACGACGTCGAGACCGCGGGCGCTCGCCCCGGCCGCTGGGCCGACGCCGCGATCGTCGCGGTCTACGGCACGACCGACCCGCTGAACTGAACTCCATCACAAGCTTAAGGAGAGTCCCATGGCACGCGCGCGCGGCGCCAATGCCGTCATGGCCGCCGCATTCGAGACCACCTACGGCACTCCACCGGTCGCCGGCTACAAGAAGCTCCCGTTCGTGTCCTCGGCGCTCGGCGACGAGCAGAACCTGATCGCGAGCGATCTCCTGGGCTATGGCCGGGAGCCATTGCCGCCGAGTCGGGACGTCGTCAACAACGAGGGCGATGTCGTCGTCCCGGTTGATCTGCGCAACTTCGGCTATTGGCTGAAACTCCTCCTCGGCGCGCCGACCACGGTCGACAACGCCGGCGTCTTCACCCACACGTTCGTCTCGGGCGCGCTCACGCTGCCCTCCATGGCGATCGAGGTCGGCATGCCCGAAGTCCCGAGCTACGGGATGAACTTTGGCGTGCGCGCCAACTCCATGAAAATCCAGCTGCAGCGCTCGGGCCTCCTCAATGCCACCATGAGCCTGATCGCGCAGGGCGAGACCAAGGCTGGCTCGTCCAGCGCCGGTAGCCCGACCGAAGCCGTGATCGAACGCTTCTCGCAGTTCATGGGCGAGATCAAGCGCAACGGCACCGCGCTCGGGCAGATTGTTTCGGCGGAGCTCACCTACTCGAACAACCTCGACAAGGTCGAGGTCATCCGGCCGGATGGCCGGATCGAGGATGCCGAT
>JACFNY010000624.1 GCA_019454625.1 Sphingomonadaceae bacterium | reverse complement strand
CACGCCGGGGCCCGAAGGCGGACGCTCCTGCCCGCCCGGCCGGGCGCCGGCCTCTGTCAGGCCCGGTGGTGACGGTCTTGCGTCAACCTCCCGAAACGGGCGGGGAGACGCATTCGTTTCCCGATCCCAGAGGCAGGACGCGCCCGGGGGGAGGCTCCGTCAGCGAAGGATCGGCCCGCCCCCGTCAGTCCAGCGCGCGCGTCATATCCTCCAGCAGATCCTCCGCGCTCTCGAGCCCGCAGGATACCCGGATCAGCCCCGGCGCGATGCCGAGCAGCGCCTTTCGTTCCTCGCTCAGGCGCTGGTGGGTGGTGGTGGCGGGATGGGTGACGATGGATTTCGCATCTGCGAAGTTGTTCGAGATGGTGAAGATCTCCAGCCGGTTCAGCACCCTGAAACACGCCTCCTTGCCGCCCCTGACCTCGATCCCCAGCACCGTGCCGCCCGCCTCCATCTGCCGCCGCGCCAGCGCCGCTTGCGGATGCGACCCGTGCGTCGGATAGATCACCCGCGCGACATTGCGGTGCCCGGCAAGCGACTCGGCCAGCAGCGACGCCGTCGCCGCCTGCGCGCGCACCCGCAGGTCGAGCGTTTCGAGCCCCTTCAGCATCACCCAGGCGTTGAAGGGCGACATCGCCCCTCCGGTATGCTTGGCGAAGGGCTCGACCGTCTTGCGGATCAGTTCGCGCGATCCGAGCACCACGCCGCCGAGGCAGCGCCCCTGCCCGTCGACATGCTTGGTGGTCGAGTAGACGATCAGGTCGGCGGGCAGCGCCGCCGAGTAGACCGGCGTCGCCATCGCGTTGTCGCAGACCGCCAGCGCCCCCGCCGCATGGGCGATGTCGCAGACGGCGGCGATGTCGATGACCTCGAGCGTCGGATTCGAGAGCGATTCGAAGAACACCGCGCGCGTTCCCGGCCGGATCGCCGCCTTCCAGGCATCGAGATCGCGGCCGTCGACGAATGTGACCTCCACGCCGAAGCGCATGAGGATTTCCTCGAGAATGTAGAGGCACGAGCCGAACAGCGCCCGCGACGCGACCACATAGTCGCCCGCCTT
>JACFNY010000072.1 GCA_019454625.1 Sphingomonadaceae bacterium | reverse complement strand
CTCCGCCGCAGGCCGTCGCCGCGCTGCCGCCGCCACCGGCATTCAACGGCCGCTTCATCGCGCCCGTGGACGGCAGGCTCATCAGCCGCTTCGGCGCGAAGTCCGGCGGCCTCTACAACGACGGCATCAACCTGCGCGCGCCTGCCGGAGCGCCGATCCGCGCCGCGGCGAACGGCGTCGTCGTCTATGCCGGAAACGCCATCGAGGGCTTCGGCAACCTCGTCCTCCTGAAGCACGACGGCGGCTGGGTGACGGCGTATGCGCACGCCGAGGACCTGCTCGTCATCCGCGGCGACACGGTGCGGCAGGGCGACCCCATCGCCCGCGTCGGCAAGACCGGCTCCGTCGACGAGCCGCAGCTCCACTTCGAGATCCGGCAAGGCAAGAAACCGGTCGACCCGCTGCCGCATCTGCCGGGTGTGGGGTAAACAGCGCTATCAGCAGGAGGGGGCATGGAGATAGTCATGTTCATGAAGCGCGGCGCAGCGGGCGCGCTGTTTCTTCTCGCCCTGTCGACATCGCAAGCCCACGCCGGGGAAGCGAGCAGAAATACATCCTCCGCCAGCTGGGCAGAAGCCGTGGCCAATCGCGAGAACATGGCAACGCCCCCGAAGTTCGTCGAGGGGCCGTATGCGACGCTGACCGAGTCCGAAAAGGCGCTCGGGCATCATGGGCCGGTCGTGGTCGAAGGGATCATCGACGTGGATGGCCGTATGCGCGAGCCTCGCATCAAGGTCAGCAGCAGGGCCGAGGCCGTTGACGCCATCGCGCTGGACGCGGCCGGGGCCTCGACCTTCTCGCCCGCGATGGATGCCGCCGGCGCAGCGCTTGCCGTGGTGGTGGCGATGCCCTTCGATCTGGTGTCGTACAAAAGCCGCTCCGGCGGCATGTTCGAGTATCGGTGCGACCAGTTCGTGCGGGATATGGACTGGTGGAAACGTGCGCATCCGGAAGAGGCATATAAAAAGCATGAACTCTACACGATGCAGCTCGGCTTCTTCATGTCGGGCCTGGTCCTGAGGTCAGGCAAGGAGCAGGAGCGGTTCCGTGCCGAGATCGAGCGATTCGACGAGCGCTGGCTTGCCGCCATCGAAACCTGCCGGAAGAAGCCGAAGCTGTTGCAGAAAGACGTGATCTTTCGGCAATAGGGCAAAGCTTCCGCCGCACGCTTCCCCTTGCGTTTCGGCGCGTCTTCCTTCACTGGCGCGCGTCTCATGACCGTGAAAACGCTCCCCGCGCCGCCGAAGGTCGGCATGGTGTCGCTCGGCTGCCCGAAGGCGCTGGTCGACAGCGAACGGATTCTCACCAAGCTGCGGTCGGACGGCTATGCGATGAGCCCCGACTACGCGGGCGCGGACGTGGTGCTGGTGAACACCTGCGGCTTCCTCGATTCCGCCAAGGAAGAGAGCCTTGCCGCGATCGGTGAGGCGATCGCCGAGAACGGCCGCGTGATCGTGACCGGGTGCATGGGCAGCGAGGCGGACGTCATCCGCGCGCGCTTTCCGGCCGTGCTCGCCGTCACCGGCGCGCACCAGTACGAGGCGGTGGTGGAGGCCGTGCACGAGGCCGCGCCGCCGTTGCCCTCGCCGTTCGTCGATCTGGTGCCGGAGGCGGGGCTGAAGCTGACGCCGCGCCACTATTCGTATCTCAAGATTTCGGAGGGCTGCAATCACCGCTGCAAGTTCTGCATCATCCCCTCCCTGCGCGGCGATCTCGTCAGCCGGCCGGCAGCGGCGGTGGTGCGGGAAGCCGCGAAGCTGGTGGAGGCAGGCACGAAGGAGCTGCTCGTCATCAGCCAGGACACGTCCGCCTACGGCGTCGACATCCGCCACGCGGCATCGACGTGGGCGGGCCGTGAATACCGCGCGCACATCACCGATCTGGCGCGCGACCTCGGCGCGCTCGGCGCGTGGGTACGGATGCACTACATCTACCCCTACCCGCACGTCGACCAGATGATGCCGCTGATGGCGGAGGGGCTGGTGCTGCCCTATCTCGATATTCCGTTCCAGCACGCGAGCCCCGCCGTGCTGCGCCGCATGGCGCGGCCCGCCAACGAGGCGAAGGTGCTGGAGCGCATCCGATCGTGGCGCCGGATCGTGCCCGACCTCGCTATCCGGTCGACGTTCATCGTCGGCTTTCCCGGCGAGACGGAGGAGGATTTCCGGTATCTGCTGGACTGGCTGGAAGAGGCCGGCATCGACCGCGCGGGCTGCTTCAAGTACGAGGCCGTCGAGGGCGCCGCCGCCAATGTGCTGGACGGCGCAGTGCCCGAAGCGGTGAAGGACGAGCGCTGGCACCGCTTCATGGAAGCGCAGGCGCGGATTTCGGCGGCGCGCCTGCAAAGCCGCGTGGGCCGCGAGATCGACGTGATCATCGACGAGGCGGACGAGGACGGCGGCGCGACGGGCCGCTCGCAGTGGGACGCGCCGGAGATCGACGGACAGGTGCTGCTGCGCGATGCGAGCGTGGCGCCGGGCGACATCGTGCGCGTGCGCATCGAGGATTCCGACGAGACGGACCTGTTCGGCGTTCCCGTCTGACGCTTCAGACGAAGATCTTGCCCGGGTTCATGATGCCGTTCGGATCGAGCGCGGCCTTCACCGCGCGCATCGCGGCGAGCTTCGCGGGGTTGCCGAGACGCGCGAGCGTCTTTGCCTTCGACGTGCCGATGCCGTGCTCGGCGCTGATCGAGCCGCCGTAGCGCGCGACGATGTCGTAGATCTGGTCGCTGACCTCGTAGCGGCGTGCCATCAGCTCGGTGCGCGGGCCGGGCTCAGGGGTCTTCACGTTGAAGTGCACGTTGCCGTCGCCGAGGTGGCCGAAGGCCAGCACCTCGGTGCCCGGCCAGTCCGCCGTGATGATGCGGGTCGCCTCCTCCATGAAGCGCGGCATGTCGGAGACCGGCACCGAGACGTCGTGCTTCACCGAGGGGCCGTCGATGCGCTCGGCTTCCGGCACGTCCTCGCGCAGCCGCCAGAAATCGAGGCTCTGCGCGCGGGTCTCGGCAAGCGCCGCGTCGCGCACCAGCCCGTCCTCGAACGCGGCGGCGAGGCCCGTCTCGAGCGCCTGCCGCTGCGTTTCTCCGGCCATCGCCGAGGTCGCCTCGACGAGCACGTACCACGGATACGCCGCCGACAGCGGATCGCGCGCGCCGGGGATGTGCCGCAGCACGAGGTCGATGCCGAGGCGCGGGATCAGCTCGAAGGAATCGAGGCTGTCGCCGGTGGCCTTCCTGAGGCGGCCGAGCAGCGCGAGCGCCGCGTGCGGATCGGCGAGCGCGACAAACGCCGTCGCCACCTCGCGCGGCGCGGGCACCAGCCGCAGCGACGCGGCGGTGACGAAGCCGAGCGTGCCTTCGGCGCCGACCAGCAGCTGCTTGATGTCGTAGCCGGTGTTGTCCTTCCTGAGCGGCGTGAGCTGGTCGAGGACGCTGCCGTCCGGCAGCACGGCCTCCAGCCCGATCACCTGCGCGCGCATGTTGCCGTAGCGGAGCACCTGCGTGCCGCCCGCGTTCGTGGAGATGAGGCCGCCGATCGTCGCCGAGCCCTTGGCGCCGAGCGAGAGCGGGAACATGCAGTCCGCGTCCTCCGCCGCCTTGTGCAGCACCTCGAGGATCACGCCCGCCTCGGCGACGACGGTGAAGCCCGGCGCGTCGAGGCTGCGGATGCGGTTCATGCGCTCCGTCGAGACGAGCACGGCGCGTCCGTCCGCCTCCGGCACGCCCGCGCCAACGAGGCCGGTGTTGCCGCCCTGCGGCACCAGCGGCGTGCCGGTCTCGTTCGCGATCCGCACGATGCGGGCGAGCGTCTCGGTATCGCGCGGCAGCAGCAGCAGCAGCGAGGCGCCCGTCTTCTGGCCGCGCCAGTCGGTGAGCTTCGGGGCGAGACGGTCGGGGTCGTCCGACCAGCCGCCGGGTCCGGCAGCCTCGCGGAGGAGGTCGAGAGCGGAGGATTTCAGGTGCGTCGCCATGGCGCTGCACGCTTTAGGAGAAACCGCAGCCTTGCGGAAGCTGCAACGTCTTTCGGCACGGACCCTGCAAAAACCGATAGTCCGAATGACCACAAGCGTTGCAATCCGGCAACGGTTTGCTGTCAGCCGTGTCAATACACCCTGTTCAAAACCGGGGGGCGGCGCGGCATCGCTGGACAAGCCCTTGAATCCGGGTTTCTATGCCGTTCGAGCGGTATAGGGGAGGCTATCGCTGTGATGGGCTGGGCCTCCTCCCGCCGTCCGACGCGCCCCGCCAGAACAGGCGCGCGGATGCAACGGTAACCTTGGGAGGGTACTCGTCATGCAATCACGTTTCCGCGCTCGTAGTGTCTTCGTTTCCAGCACCTCCGCCCTTGCCGTTCTGATCGCCTCGCCAGCGCTCGCGCAGGTGACCGAGCAGAGCGATTCCGGCATCGAGACCATCATCGTCACCGCCCAGCGCCAGGCGGAATCGCTGCAGGACGTGCCGATCGCCGTCAGCGCCTTCTCGGCCGAGGCGCTGGAGCGCCAGCAGATCGAGAATTCGAGCGACCTTCAGCTCACCCTGCCGAACGTGACCTTCAGCAAGACGAACTTCACCTCGTCGAGCTTCACGATCCGCGGCATCGGCGACCTGTGCGTGGGCGTGACCTGCGACGCCGCCACCGCCGTCCACGTGAACGACACGCCGCTGCTGCAGACCCGCCTGTTCGAAACCGAATTCTTCGACCTCGAGCGCGTCGAGGTGCTGCGCGGCCCGCAGGGCACGCTGTTCGGGCGCAACGCCACCGCGGGCGTCGTCAACGTGATCACCGCGAAGCCCGACCTCGGCAGCTTCGGCGCGGCGGGCGACGCCGAATACGGCAACTTCAACGCCTACAAGCTGAAAGGCATGATCAACCTGCCGATCGGCGAAACGCTCGGCATCCGCCTCGCCGGTTTCTACCAGAAGCGCGACGGCTACACGGAGAACGTCTACGACGGCAGCGACATCGACGACCGCGACATGTACGCGCTCCGCGGCTCGCTGCGCTGGGAGCCGACCGACAGCACGACCGTCGACCTGATGGCGTACTACTTCCGCGAAGACGACAACCGCGCCCGCATCCAGAAGCAGATGTGCCAGCGCGACCCGACCGGCATCCTCGGCTGCCTCCCCGCCAACCTGAAGTTCGAGACGCTGAACGGCAATGCGACGGTCGCCGCCATCCTCACGTCCCGCGAATTCTTCTCCGCGCAGGGACTGCCCGCGGCCTTTGCGCTCGGCAGCCTCTACGGCACCGATGTCTATGCAGGGTTCACCAACCCCGCCGACGTCCGCAAGGTGAATACGGACTTCACGCCGACCTATTTCACGGACGAGGAGCAGTATCAGGCCCGAATCACGCAGGACATCGGCGCCTTCACCGCGCAGCTGACCGGCCTTTACCACACGAGCCGGGTCGATTCGATGCAGGACTACAACCAGTCCGTACAGAACCGGGCCGGGTACACAGCGGGCCTGACAGCCCTGTACGCGGGTGCGAACGGCCTGATTGATCCTGCCCTGGTGCCGTTTCTTTCCCCTGTCGCCTCGGCGCTCATCCCCGGCGGACCCGGCGGCGTGCTCTGCACGTCGAACGCCGAACCCACCGGTACGGGAAGCTACGGCGGCCATTCCATCTGCGCCACGACGCCGCAGGATTTCGACAGGTCGGTCCAGACCAGCAAGGACTGGTCGCTCGAAGGCATCCTCACCAGCAACTTCGACGGGCCGCTGAACTTCCTGATCGGCGGCATCTATGCCGACCTCAAGCTCACCGAGAACAGCTATTATGTGAACGCCTTCGGCCTCGACTATGCAACGGGCGTGCTCGGTGCGTTCAATTCCTATGCCAACGGCCTTCCGCCCAGCTTCCTCGCCACACCGTCGTACCGCAACAACACGGATTATTTCCGGCTGAAGTCCTACGGCATCTTCGGCGAGGCCTATTACGAGTTCAGCGACCGCGCCAAGCTGACGCTCGGCCTGCGCTACAACAACGACAAGAAACTGGTGCGTGCGCGCACAACACTGGCCGCGTTCCTTGCGCCGCACGGTATCGACGACGCGTTCGACTCGCCGTTCGTCGCGCTCTACGACGCCGATCCCGGCCTTCCGGGCAACCAGATCATCCAGGAGCGCAAGGTCTCGTTCAAGGAATGGACCGGCCGCGCCGTGTTCGATTTCAAGATCACCGACGACAACCTGCTCTACGCGTCCTACTCGCGCGGCTACAAGTCGGGCGGCATCAACCCGCCGTTGTCGCCGATCTTCGCGGTTTCCGACAGCTTCGAGCCGGAGTTCATCGACGCCTTCGAGATCGGTTCCAAGAACAGCTTCCTCGACGGCACGCTGCAACTGAACCTCACGGCCTTCTACTACAAGTACAAGGGCCTGCAGCTCAGCCGCATCGTCGCCCGCACCTCGGTGAACGACAACGTCGACGCCGACATCTACGGCCTCGAGGGCGACGCCATCCTGAGCCCGACGCGGGGGCTGCTGTTCAACATCGGCTTCAGCTACCTGCACACCAAGGTTTCGAGCGACAAGTACCTCTCGAACCCGCGCGATCCGTCGGGCGGGCGTTCGGACGCGGTGATCATAAAGGACATCACCAACGCATCGAACTGCGCCGTGGTGCCGACCACGCCCGGAAACGCCGCGGGCGCCAACGCGTTCGTGAACTATGTCAATGCGAACGTCATCAACACGAGCATCGTGACGACGAGCGGACTCGTGCCGAGAACGCCGTCGCAGCCGAACGAGGCGCCGCTCGGGGGAACGACGCCCTTCCCCTCCGGCAGCGGCATCAGCGCGACCGGTGCGTTCAGCATCTGCAGCGTGCTCACCGCGGCCGCCGCCTCGGCGGGAGGCCTGTTCGGCGGCGTGGAGGTCGCGCCCTCCGGCGTCGAGGTCAACCTCAAGGGCAACAAGCTGCCGCAGGCGCCGAACTACAAGTTCTCGGTGGGTGCCCAGTACACGGCGAACTTCGACAACGGCATGTCGCTCACCCCGCGCGTCGACCTCACCTACACGGGCGACAGCTACGGCAACATCTTCAACGGGCCGATCAACAAGATTTCGGGATACGCCCAGGTCAACGCCCAGCTGCAGCTGAACGGCGCGAACGACCGCTGGTACATCCGGGGCTTCGTGCAGAACCTGCTCGACAACAGCGCGACGACGGGCATGTACGTGACCGACGCATCGTCCGGCCTGTTCACGAACATCTTCACGCTGGAGCCGCGCCGCTACGGGGTCGGGGCCGGCTTCAAGTTCTAGGACCGGGTACACATCGGGATGCGGGCGGGGCTTCGGTTCCGCCCGCATTTTTTGTAAAGGCTAAATTCAGGATACACGCTATATCGCGCCCTGAAACGGGCGGGGACTCATGCTGAATCAGGGCTTCTACACGATCGAGAAGCGCGCGGTGCGGGCGAAAGGCCCGTTCACCACGGGTCCGCTCGTCATCGGCCTTGCGCATTTCGTCGTCGCACTCATCAACATCCGCCTGACGACCTGGTCGGTCGGCATGGCGACGGTGTGGGCCGCAAACGCGCTCGTGCTCGCCGCGCTGCTGGTCGTGCCGACACGGCGCTGGACCCCCTATGTCGTCTCGGTCTGGGTCGCCGGTTTCGCGGCCAACCTGCTCGGCGGCTATCCGGCCTTCGCGGCGGCCCCGTTCGCCGCGGTCAACATCGCCGAGGCCGCCCTCGCCGCGCTTCTCACGCGGCGCCTGATCGGCGGGCCGCTGCAGCTGGAGCACCCCGACCACCTCCTGAAATTCATCGCGTCGTCCCTCGTCGCCGCCGCATTCTCGGCCTCGCTGAGCGCGCCGTTCATGTCCGCGGCGGTGGACGAGGCGATGGGCCGCAGCTGGCTGTCGTGGTTCGCCTCCGACACGCTCGGGCTGCTGCTGGTGACGCCGATCCTGCTCATCGTCTTCGCGATCTGGTCCGGGAAGCGCTCGTTCCTGCAAGGCCGCAGCGTGATCGAGGCCGCGGCGCTGTTTGCGCTGGTGACGGGCCTCAGCGTCCTCGTCTTCGCGCAGACGCGCTGGCCGATGCTGTTCCTGCTGCTGCCGCCCATGCTGCTGACGACGTTCCGCCTGCGCTCGGCGGGCGCCACGGTCGCCGTCGTCACCGTCGCCTGCATCGGCTCCTACTTCACGACCATCGGCTCCGGGCCGATCGCCCTGATGCCCGGAGACGTTGCCGACCGCATCTATTTCTTCCAGTTCTTCCTGGCGGTGGCCTTCCTCCCGGCGCTCCCCGTCGCCTCGGTGCTCGACGAGCGCGACGCGCTCGCCGCGAT
>JACFNY010000623.1 GCA_019454625.1 Sphingomonadaceae bacterium | reverse complement strand
GATATAGAGCTCGTAGCCGAGCTCGCCGAGATAGGTGATGCGCACGCAGAGCACGCGGGCGAAGCCGATGTCGATCTCGCGCGCGTGGCGGAACGGGAAAGCTTCGTTCGACATGTCGACGGAAGTAAGCGCCTGCATGAGCTCACGCGATTTCGGGCCCTGGATATTGAGCTGCCCGTAGGCGCCCGTCACGTCGGTCACGAACGCATGCTTCCCTTCCATGTTCCGGCGCATGATGGTTTCCGCGTGGCGGAGCTGCGTGTCGGTCACGACGACGAAGAACTTCTCGTCGCCGAGCTTCGTCACCGTGAGATCCGCCTCGAGTTTGCCGAACTTGTTCAGCCACTGCGTATAGGTGATGGTGTTCGCGGGACCGTTCACGGAATTCGCCGAGATATAGTCGAGCGCGGCGCCCGCGTCTTTCCCCTGCACGAGGAATTTGCACATGAAACTCATGTCCATGAGGATCACGCCTTCGCGCGCGGCCTTGTGCTCGGCTTCCCAGTAAGGCCAGAAGTTGTGGCGGCCGAAGCTGTGCTTCTCGATTTTGGGTTCCACGCCGGGAGGCGCATACCAGTCGGCGCCTTCCCAGCCCGACACGTCCTTGAAGTACGCACCGGCGGCCGCGAGGCGGTCGTGGAACGGGGATTTCTTCGCGCCACGCGCCGTCTCGGGCGATTTGTACGGATAGTGGCACTTGTAGACCATGCCGAGGGATTCCACGGTGCGCGTCTTCCGGTATTCCGGGTTCGACTGATACACCTGGAGGCGGTCGATATTGAAGCCCGTGATGTCGTAGCCCGGATCGCCCGTCATGATCCAGTTCGACATGAGGCGTCCCATGCCGCCCCCCGTGAGAATGCCGATCGAGTTGAGGCCCGCGCAGACGAAATAGTTCTTGAGCTCGGGCGCCTCGCCCACGATGGGGCGGAGATCCGGCGTGAAACTTTCGGGACCGCAGAAGAGCTTCTTGAGTCCGATCGTCATCGAGACCGGCACGCGATTCATGGCTTTCTCGAGGAAGGGACCCATGCGGTCCCAGTCGGGCTGGATCTCGCCGA
>JACFNY010000622.1 GCA_019454625.1 Sphingomonadaceae bacterium | reverse complement strand
ACCGCCGTCTCGCCCAGATCGATGGCGTGAGCGCGGTCGTCCGCCGTACGGGCCGCGCCGAGCGCGATGAACACGCCCATGGCGTGAATCGGAGTGAAATCGTGCTCACCGTCGAGCCCGGCCACACCAAGGATGCCATCAAACGGGAAATCGACGCCGTTCTGGCAAACGTTCCTTCGCTTCGCACCGAGGTCGGCTCGCCGATCGGCCATCAACTGTCCCACGTGCTATCCGGCACGCAGGCCGCCATCGCCATCAATGTGTTTGGCGACGATCTCGACACCTTGCGCGCGATCGCCAAAGAGGTGGAAACCGCCCTCGAGGATGTGCCCGGAGCGCGCGACATCCTCGCCAACCGGGAGGCGGTCGTCGAATCGCTCCCCATCCGGTACCGCCCGGAAGACTTGAAGCGTTGGGGCTTGCGCCCCGCGGATGCCGCGGGACAAGTCGAAGCCGCCTTCAATGGCGTCACCGTCGCCTCGGTAAACGAAGGCGTGCGCCGTTACGAAATCATCGTGCGTCTGCATCCCGACGCCCGGAAGAACCTCGAGGACGTTCGGCAGTTCCTGCTGCTCGGGGAGGAAGGCGCGCAGGTCCGGCTTGAAGAGATTGCCGATGTCGGACCGGAGAATATGCCGCTGGGCATCCAGCGCGAAAACGGCCGGCGCAAAGCCGTCATTTCCTTGAACGTGGCCGAAGGATTCAACATCGGTGATCTCGTCGACCGCGTTGAGGAAGCGGTGACGCCCATCGTCCAACGGCACGGCTACAGTGTGACCTACGGCGGCCAATTTGAAGCCCAACAATCCGCAAGCCGCGCCATTTATCTCATGAGTGCCTTGGTCGCGGTCGTCATCCTCGTGCTGCTCTCGAGCGCATTCCATTCCACCCGCGCCGCTGTGCTCGTGATGTTCAACCTCCCCCTCGCGCTCATTGGCGGCATTCTCGCGATCTTCCTTTCCGAAAGCGATAACATCTTCACCAACGCGGCGGCCCTATTCGGCATCGGCGCCTACCACGCCCCGGTCATTTCCATTGCCAGCATGGTCGGTTTTGTCACCC
>JACFNY010000621.1 GCA_019454625.1 Sphingomonadaceae bacterium | reverse complement strand
GGAGCCGCTTCGGCGGCTGGTGAAGCGTTCTGCCGGCGCTGCCGCGATCAGCCCTTCGCGGGCGCGGCGCCGGGCCAGTAGTCGCTGTCAGGCGTCGGCCGCTTGCCGAAGATGGCCTGTCCCACCCGCACGACGCTCGCGCCTTCCTCGATCGCCGCCTCGAAATCGCCGGTCATGCCCATCGACAGGCCGGCGAGCGCGGCGTTGCGCCTGACGGCCTGATCGCGCAGGCGGCGCAGCAGCGCGAAATAGGGCCGCACCTTCGCCATGTCGGCGCTGAACAGCGCGAGCGTCATCAGGCCGCGCGGCTTCAGGCGCGGAAACCGCGCCAGCGCGTCGACGAAGGGCAAGAGCGCGTCGGGATGCAGGCCGAACTTGCTTTCCTCGCCGGAGGTGTTGACCTGAACATAAATGTCGAGAGAGCGGTCCTCGCGTTCGAGCCGCGCGTCGAGCAGACCGGCGAGCCGCAGGCTGTCGAGCGCGTGGAATTCGCGGGCGAAGCGGGTCAGGTATTTGACCTTGTTGCTCTGCAGATGGCCGATGATGCTCCACTCGATGGCGAGGTCGCTCAATGCCTCGCGCTTCGCGTCTGCTTCCTGGATCTTGTTCTCGCCGAAGCAGCGGATGCCGGCGGCGTAGGCGTGGCGCAGGATATGGGCGGGCACCGTCTTGGTGACCGGCAGCAGCCGCACGGAAGCGCGCTCGCGTCCGGCGCGGGCGCAGGCGCGGGCGATGCGGTCCTCGACCGATGCCAGGTTGGCGCGGAAGGTCGCGAGCGGGTCGCGGCCGAAGCGCTGGATGTCCGCGGCGGAAAGCGGCGCGTCTTCGCCCGTCGTCGTCATTTGCTTCATGTCTTGATCCCAGGCCGGATCCGCGTCCGGCTTACATCAGCGCGGCGTTGACCCACAAATGGGTCGCGATGCTGGCGATATAGCCGAGCGCGATCGCCCAGGCCCAGCGCAGATGGTTCATGAAAGTGTAGTGGTTGCGCACGAGCCCCATCAGCGCGACGCCCGCCGCCGTGCCGATCGAGATGATGCTGCCGCCGGCGCCGGTCGAGAGCG
>JACFNY010000620.1 GCA_019454625.1 Sphingomonadaceae bacterium | reverse complement strand
CGGCGGCCTCGGCCAGCGCGGTTTCCGGGATGATCCCGAGGCCCGCGACCACGGCATCGGCCTCCAGCGTGCCGCCGTCGTCGAGCACGAGCTTCACCCGCGCGCCGACCTGCTCGCCGTTCGTCACCTTGCGGCCTGCGAGCACGTCGACGCCGTGTTCCCGGTAATAGGCTTCGATGAACCGGCACAGGTCCGCCGGATAAGCGCGCGCGCCCAGCACGGGCTCCGGAAACACCATCGTGACCCGGCAGCCGTGGCCGGCGAGCGCCGCGGCAATTTCCGAGCCGATGAAGCCGCCGCCGATCACCACGATCCGCGCGTTCTTGCCCGCCAGTTCCAGCAGGCGGTGATAGTCGTCGAGGCTGCGGTAGGCGAGGATGCGGTCGCCTTCGAAGGCCGGACGGCGCGCGCTGCCGCCGGTGGCAAGCAGCAGCTTGCCGTATTCATAGCGGTCGCCCCGGTCGTCGGTGACGGTGTGTGCATCGGCATCCAGCGCCACCGCGCGGCGGCCGAGGAAAAGCTGTGCGCCGCTGTCTGCAGTCGGCCGCCAGATACTGTTCTCGCCGGCATCCTTCCACAGCGCCTTGCTCAGCGGCGGGCGGTTGTAGGGCGGATGTTTCTCCGCGCCAATGACGCCGATGGAGGCACCCGGATCGATCTCGTGGATCGCGTGTGCGGCGGCGTCGGCGGTCATGCCGGCACCGATGATGAGGTGGTCGAAGACGTGCTTCATGGCGGTGACTCCTTGGGCAATGCGATGTCACCACGCATTGTCGCGCGGCGCGCGGTGCAGGGGGTAATGCGGGCCTGCCGACGCGGGCCGCATCCCGGGAAAACGAGTGCACGATCACGCTCGCGGGCGGGAAGCGTGAGGCGGTTTCCGGTTTTTCGTTGCGGCGGCGCAACATCGAAAGAGCTTGCGCTTTCCATTCGCTTGCGTATGCTGCGTCCTGCTTCGGCCAAGGGAAACGCCGGGCGATGGCGGCATCGGTGTGCGAGGGAACGGGATCGCACCGGGTCGCCCCATCAGAAGACTCCGGGGAGAACAATCGAATGAAACGTCTTG
>JACFNY010000071.1 GCA_019454625.1 Sphingomonadaceae bacterium | reverse complement strand
AAACCGCCGCCGCGAAGCTCTCCGCATCGCTGCGCACGAGAAGATCGCGTTCCGGCTCCGCGTCGATGCCGGACCACGCCGCCTCCGTCGCGACCACGGGCCGCGCCAGCGCCATCGCTTCCAGCACCTTGTTCTGCACGCCCCGCGCGATGCGGACGGGCGCAACCGCCACGTCGGCCGCCGCGACATACGGCCGGACATCGGGCACGCGCCCGGTCACGACGATGCCCTCCCGGCTGGCGAGCGCCTGCACCTCGGGCGACGGCTTGCCGCCGACCACGAAGAAGCGGGCCGCGGGATAACGCTTGCGGACGAGCGGCAGGATGGCGTCCGCGAACCAGCAGACGGCGTCGACATTGGGCCGGTAGTCCATCGCGCCCGTGAACACGAGTTTGGGTCCGGCCTCGTCGCCGAGCGGCGCGAAGTCCGCACCGGGGAAGAAATAGGCAAGATCGACGCCGTTGTGCAGTGTGTCGACCGTGTGCGCGTAGGACCCGGCGATGCGCCTGAACATCGCGGTTTCGGCGTCGGAGACGAACAGGCTGACGTCGACATGCCGCGCGACCTGCTTCTCGAACGCCTGCAAGAGCTTCGCCTCGCGCGCGTAGAGCCGCGATTTCGGCCAGCGGCTCTCCTTCGCGTACTGCGCGAACTTGTCCGAATCGATGTCGACGAAATCCATCACCACGCGCCGCTCCTGCGACGTGTGGCTGAGCGCATAAGGCGCCATCTGGCTGGAAAAGACGAACACGCGGTCGATGTCGTCGTGCTTCACGCGGTCCCACACCCAGCGCTTCATGGCGCGGTCGTCGAACAGCGCGATGCTGAGCGCCTCGCCCTTGCGCCAGCCCGTCCACGCGCGCTTCAGCCGGTCCCTCGGCTCCATCGGGATCAGCTTCACCGACTTGCAGACGCTCGCGAGGAACTCTGCGTGCTTCATGTCCTCGGGATCGTCCACGAACGCCCCGAGATGCACTGCCGCGCGCTCCGCGACGTATTTCAGGATGTTCCACGAGCGGATCTTGTCGCCCTTGTCGGGCGGATAGGGGATGCGGTGCGCGAGGAACAGAAGGTCGCCCATCGCCCTACCCCAGCGACCGCGCGACCAGCGGCCCCACGCGGTTCGCGAGCCACAGCGGCAGGCGGCTCCACACCTCGGTCATCAGCCGGTACTTCGGGTTGTTGGGGTTGACGTCGGGCATCGTGCGCCCCTCCGCCAGCCGGTATTCGTAGACGAGCGGCTGCGGCTCGAACCCCCAGTTCTTCTTGAACGCGAACGCGCCGGTGTCGTACTTCGAGCGCCCGAAATCGAAGGCCCGCCGTCCGCGCGCCACGGCGTGCTCCATCAGCATCCAGTACATGTGGTCGTTGGCGCGCAGCGCCCGCGCCGCCGCCGTACCGCCGCCGTAATAGGGGTACACGGTCTCCGCGTCGTAGAGCGACAGCACCGAGGCCACGGGCTTTTCCTGATGGTACACGGTCAGGATGTCCGCATCGTCGTCGAAGTGGCGGACGATCTCCGCGAACAGGCGCGCCGGAAAGACCGGTGTGCCGAGGTTGCGGACGCTTTCGGAATAGACGGCGAAATGGTCCCGCAACGCCTTTGCGTCCGATGCCACGCGCACGCTGAGGTCCATCGTCAGCGAGCGGCGCACCTCGGCGCGCTGCTTCCTCGGGATCGCCTTCAAGTTCGCCTCGCTGTCGGCCGCGAGCGGACGTGCGAAGTTCGCATAGGTCTCCGCCTTCACCGCCCAGTCCGGGTGCAATGCCTCGGTGCCGCGATATTCGAGAACGCCGATGCCCGCCGCCTCGGCGATCGCCCACGCCGCCTTGTCGAGCGCGGCAAGCGCGCGCGGATCGGCGGCGAGCGGCCCGCCGCGCACGGCGAAGGCGTTCGAGATGAGCGCGGAGCCGAACAGGCCGGAGCGCAGCGCAATGAGCGGCAGCACAGCCTCTCCCGCCATCAGGTAGTGCGGTTTGTGGCCGAGCGCGTCGCGGATCGCCCTGCCCCATGCCGTCCGGTGGAACGGCGTCGCGCCCGGATGCTTGAGGACAGCGGCGTCGAACGCCGCCGACGCCCCGGCGTCGTCGAGGTCGATTTCCGTCACTGGCGGCGCGATCGGGCTTTCCGCGTTCATGCCGCAGCCTTCAGCGTCTCGCGGCCGAGGAACACGCGGTCCATGCGGTCCCAGCGGAACCGGTCCAGCAGGCGCGCGAGCTTGGCCTCCATGACATCGAGGTTCGTATAGTGGCGGATGCGCGACCTGAGCGGCGCGCCCGGCACCACGGGCTGCTCCGGGTCGATCTCCCACGGGTGGAAGTAGAACACCGTCGCCTGCCCCTCGACGCGGTTCACGCGGTCGATGGCCCATTCGGAGAGGCCGTAGGGCAGCAGCCGGAAAAAGCCGCCGCCGCCGCACGCCATGCGGCGGCCCGCGTACTCCACCGTCGTCACCGGCACCTCGACCATGTCCGATCCCGTCACCGGCCTGTGCGGGAAGCGCGGCGCTTCCGGCCAGCCGTAGTGGTCGTGGCGGATCGGCGCGACCGACGAGCTGTAGGCGTAGCCTTCCTCGGCCAGCACCTCGAGCGCCCAGCGGTTGCCCTTGCCGATCGAGAAGCTCGGCGCGCGGTAGCCCTTCACTTCCGCTCCCGCCGCGTCCTCGATCAGCGCGCGCGCCTTGCGGATGTCGGCGCGGAAGCTTTCCGGCGTGAACGTGTGCACGCGGTCGTGCGCGTAGCCGTGGTTGGCGATCTCGTGGCCGTTCTCGACGATGCGGCGCAGCAACCCCGGTTCGCGCTCCGCGACCCAGCCGAGCGTGAAGAAGGTCGCCGAGACACCCTTGTCGGCGAAGAGCTGAAGCGCGCGCTCGGTGTTGCGGACGACGCGGCTGTCCCAGCGCGGCCAGTCCTCGCGGCGGATGGTCGTTTCGAACGCGCCGACCTGGAAGTGCTCCTCCACGTCGACCGACATCGCATTGCAGACGCCGCGGTTCGCCACGGCGCCGCTCATGCGCTTCGGCTGACGCCGTAGGGGCCGCGCTCGACCTCGTTCTGCTCCACGAGATCGGAAAGAATCCTCAACACCTGCCGTAGGTTACGGTCGTTTTCTGAAGCATAATGTTCAAGGCGGTCGATACGTGCGATCAGCCGGTCGTCGATCGTCGCGGCCGCCCCGCCGCCGATCCCGGCCACCGGCTGCACCTGCGGCGCGGCAGCGGGGACGGCCGCCAGCGAGGCGCTGTTCGGCTGGATGATCTTCTCGCGGTCGCGCGGCGCGTTGTCGCGCTGCAGGTCGTCGGTCACCTCGCGCACGATCGTCTCGTCGATCTCGTGCTTCTCCTCGAGCGCGCCGAACAGCAGCACGCGCGCGCACAAATTGTTCAGCTTGCGCGGCACGCCGCCCGAATAATCGAAAAGCGCGTCGTAGGCGTCGTCGGTGAAGGTCGGGTCGCCCGACCAGCCGCACAGCGCCAGCCGGTTCTCGACATAGGCCGGGATCTCGTCGCGGCGCATCGGCTCCAGGTGGTGCGAGGCGATGACGCGCTGGCGGAGCTGCTCGAGCTCCGACGAATTGGCGAGCTTCTCGCGGAATTCCGGCTGGCCGAGCAGGATCGTCTGGCTGAGCGGCTGCGCGCCGGCGCTGAAGTTCGAGAGCATCCGAAGCTGTTCGAGCGAGCCGATCGGCAGGTTCTGCGCCTCGTCGACGATCAGCAGCACGCGGCGGCCCTGCTGGTGCTGCACGCGCAGGAAATTCTCGATGCGGGTCAGCAGCGTCGCCACGTCCAGGTTCTCGGCGTTGATGCCGAGGCCCGTGGCGATCATCTTCAGGAGGTTGTCGGCATCGACGAGCGAGGTGACGATGTTGGCGACGACGAGCTTCGAGCGGTCGATAGTTTGCAGCAGGCGGCCGACCAGCGTCGTTTTGCCCGCGCCGACGTCGCCGGTGATGATGATGAAGCCCTCGCCCTGGCCGAGGCCGTAGGTGAGGTAGGCCATCGCTTTCCGGTGCGTCTGCGTGTCGACGTAGAAGCGCGGATCAGGCGTCAGCTGGAACGGGCGTCCGTTCAGGTTGTAGAACTCGGTGTACATGCTCGTGCCTGTGTTCCTCGAAAACGTCCCCCGGCTTACCTCGTAGTCGTGACGTTTCCGTCAATCCGCCATCAGAAATTGTATCTCACGCCCACGGAAGCCGTGAAGGATGACGTATCCTGATAGCCTTCGCTGAAGCGCTGGGTTCCATAGAGCGAGGCATTGCCGCGCAGATTCTTGCTCAGCCGCCGCGAATACTGCGTGCCGACCGTGACCTGCGTGTCCTTGCGCTGGGCCGACAGCGCATAGCTGTTGCGCGCCAGCAGCGCATCGAAGCCGAGCGACTGGAGATCGCCGAGCCGAAGCACGACGCGCCCGCGCACGCCGAAGGATTCATCGTGCCCGAAAAGGCCCGTCGGCAGTTCAGCCTGCGTGGGTGCCTGCAATTGCTGCGCATCCACGTAGCGGCGTCTGTCGTAGTAGACCGATGCTGACCATGTCAGCGCCTCGAGCCTGCGGGAAACCATCAGCAGCCCGCGATCGGACTTGAACGTCGCCGGTGTCAGCGATTGCGTGAACCCGCCGAGGCAATCGCCATCATCCGATTCCGGGTCGATACCGATGAAGCAGAACGGAACACCAAGCTGATCAAGACCTCCGACACGCGTCATGCCGACGGGTACGCCGTTCTCGTAGAGGGTGAGCAGGCGACTGAAGCTGTTCAGCGTCTGCCGGAAGTTGGCGCGCACGGACATGCCGTTGCGCGAGCGATGGTTGAAGTTGAAGAAGAAGTTCGCCGAACCGTAGCGCTCGCCCGCCCGGAATTCGAGCGACGTGCGGCGCGACGGCGTATAGCGAAAGCCCGCATTCCAGTACATGCCGCTGAAATCGTAGGCCGTCCGTCGCGGCATCGTCGGGTCGATCTGGAAACGTCCGTTATCGTCGAGGTCCGGCAAGCCGGTGATCGGATCGAAGAGAATGCTATCTTGAGTATTCTCAATGTCTTCGTAGCCGGCGCTGCCAAGAAGCTCCAGCTTGCGCGACACGCGGAAGCCAAGCTCGCCGCCGGCGCTGTAGCCGCGGTACTTCTGATCGAGCTGATCGACGTCCTCGTGCGTGGCCTGCGCGTCGAGCGACCAGTTGATCGTGTTGGTCGCACGCGTCGAGGCGAGCGTCACGCCTGCGCTCTGCGTGATGGAATCGCTGAGCCGCGAGCCGATACCGTCGCTGGGGTCGAGCCCGATGCTGCCGGGATTGGTGAAGCCCTCGCGCGGCGAGTCGGCGGACACGGCGCCGAGCCGGTAGCGGCCCTGGAACGTCGCGAAATCGCCGAGGCGCTGGTGGATGCTCGGTTCCACGTAGCCTGAAAAGATCTGCGTCTGGTTGCCGCTCTCGTCGTCGGGGTTGACGGCATTGAAGCCGCGCATGTCCGTCGTGTACTGCGACGCCGTGCCCCCGGCATTGATCATCAGGAAATCTTCGATCACCTCCGCCCGCACGTCGGCGTTCGCATAGTGACGGTTCTTCCGGTTGATGTTGCCGAATTCCTCGATCCGGCGTGCGTAGCGATAGCCGAGCTTGCCCTCGACCCGGTTCGTATCGAGCAGGGCGGCGAAGCCGGCGCCGGCTTCCAGCCATCCCCGCCCGTCACGGTTTTTCCCGTCCGACACGACCTGCCGGAGCGACACGAACGGGTTGATCTCGACATCGGCGGACGCCGACGAGGGCATCATCGCCGTCAGCACCGACACCACCATCCCGGTCGCCGCCAGCGTTCGGCGGCGCCTGTATTCGCGGCTCCCGCCGCCCGTCGTCAAAGTGCCCGTCACGTCAGCTTCCATAACCGTAATACGTCCCGAAGCGCCTGCCGACACCGGCATAGCGTACCTTGTTGAGGAGCAGTTGCACGTGCTCGCAGCCGTTCATCAGCGACAAACCGTCGCGAAGCTCCGTCTCGCGCGTGTTCTCGGCCTCGACCACGAACATCACCTGGCCCACGTGCATGGCGAGCACCGAGGCGGCCGACGACGCCAGCGCGGGCGGGGAATCGAAAATGACGATGCGGTCGCTGTAGCGCTTGGCGATCTCCTCGACCATGTCGCCCATGCGCTCCGACGCGAGCAGCTCGGTCGTCAGGTTGTGCTGGCGCCCGGCGGGCAGCACGGAGAGGTTCTCGATGTTGGTGCGAATGAGGCAGTCGGACAGGTCGAGCGACGGATCGGCGATCACGTCGATCAGGCCCTTGCCGCCTTCGAGGCCGAGCGTCGATAGGATCTCGGGCTTGGCGAAGTCCGCGTCGACGAGCAGGACCGTGAGGTCGCGCTCGGAAGCGATCGAAAGCGCGAGGTTGGTGGCGCAGAAGGTCTTGCCCTCGTTGGGCTGCGCCGAGCACACCAGAATGAGATTGCCGTTGCGGATCTCGTTCTCGCCGCGCGCCATCGCGTTGATCAGGAGCTGCCGCTTGACGATGCGGAACTCCTCGGCGGTGGCCGTCGCGGGCGCGTCCGGCACCACGTAGCCGAGATCGCGGAGTTCGGAGAGGTCGATGACGCCGCGGCGGCTGGTGCGGCTGCCGTCGTCCGCGGGCAGATGGACCACGGGCGTTTCGGGCGTGGCGAATTGCGGCGCGGACTGCGGCTGCGGCGCCGCGGATACCGGCGTCGCGGCTGCGGGCGTGGGCGCAGGCGCGCGGGGGGCCGGAGCATGGGGGGCCGGAGCGCGCGGGGCCGGAGCGGCCGCCGGCACCACGGCCGGACGCGACGCCTCGGGCTTCGCGGCCACGCCCTGGTCAAGCCGTCCGGCGGCCCGCTCAAGCAGCGAGGCGCGCGGCGTTCCGGACGGTTTCTCTTCACTCATCTTCTTTACCTTCCGCGCACGCGGCAAAAGCCGGTGCGTTAAACGAGTTCATACAGCAGCAGGGCAAGATAGATCACGATGAGCCCCAGGCTCAGCACGCCGAACCCCCAGAGCCACACCCTGTTCTGGGCGCGCTGGTTGTCCGAGACGATCTCCGTGACCGAACCCAGCACCGGATAGTCGAAGCGTTTCTCGAGCTGCGCCGCCGTGATGTAGGTCGTGTGCAGCTGGCTCAGCAGGAAGGAGAGCGCGGCGCCCGCGCCGAGGCCGACCAGCAGCACGAGGCTGAGGTAGAGCGGGCGGTTCGGCGCGATCGGCTCGCGCGGCTGCGAGGGCGGATCGACGACGCGGAACTTCACCTGCTGCGTCTTGGTCTCGACATCACTCCTGAGGCGGATTTCCTCACGCGACTTCAGCAGCTGATTATACTGCGACTGCAACACCTCGTAGTCGCGGTTCAGCTTGGCCTGCTCGGCGACGATGCCCGGCTGCTGGACCTGCCGCGACGCCATCTCGGAAATGGCGTTCTGCAGTTGCGCCCTGCGCGCCTCGAGCGCCGCGACGGCGGACTGGCGCTCGAACACCATGCTTCTCAAGTTGACATAGACCGGGTTCGCCTGCGCGGCCTGCTGGCGAAGCTCGGGGTCCTTCGCCTCGCGGGCGGCCTGCTGCTCCAGCCGGCGGACCTGCGCCTTGGTGGCGACGACGTCGGGGTGCTGGTCGGTCCAGCCGCGTGCGTACATGTCGCTGAGGCTGCGGCCCAGCGCCGCGATCTGCTGCTGCGTCGGGCTCGATGTCATCGCGCCCTCGATGACGAACGAGGGGGCGTTGATGGTCGACGGCGTTCCGCCGATCTGCCGTTGCAGCGCCAGGAGCGAGTTCCGGGCCTGCGCAAGCTCGATCTCGACACGATCGAGGTCGGTCCGCGCCGAGGTCAGGCGCGTCGTGATGTTGCCCTGCCCCGGCAACATGCCGAGGTATTTCTCCTCGAACTCCGCCTTGCGCCGCTCCGCTTGCTCGAGCTGACGCTCGCGCTCGGCGAGTTGGTCCTCGAAGAAGCGGATCGCCTCGTTGATGTCGTCGCGGTCGGACGCGACGTTCTCTTCCATGAAGATCTGGATGAGGTTGTCGACGACGCGCCGCGCGAGGTTGGCGTTCTGGGCGTTGCTGCGCGACGGATCGTCCGACTTGTAGACAATGGTGAACAGGTCGGCCTGCTGGCTCTGCACGGAGATGTTGTTCGTCATCCGCTTGATGAGCTCGTCCAGCTCCCGGTCGCTGTCGATGCCGACGTCGAGCTCGGTGCGGCGAACGACTTTCTCCATGTTCACGCGCGACGTCAGCGTGCGCCGGACGACGTCCACCTGCCGGAGCAGGTTCGCGCCCTGGTATCCGAGCTTCTCCGGGATCAGCGACGCCCAGTCGACGTAGACGCGGGCGCGCGATTCATAGGTGTTCGGGATCGTCGCCACGAACACCCAGCCGAGAAGGCACACGGCCCACATCAGCGC
>JACFNY010000619.1 GCA_019454625.1 Sphingomonadaceae bacterium | reverse complement strand
AGGCTATCGAAAGAATACTTGCGACTTGCGATGCGAAGAGATGCGCGCCGGCGCCTATCGCGGCAATTGCTTCAGCGGATTGAGGTGCGGCACACCAAGCGGCGCGAAATGACGCTCATTGGCCGTGAGAACCGTGAAGCCGTGCGCGGCCGCCGTCGCCGCGATCGCAATGTCCTCGAAGCCGGGATCGTGTGATCGCGCACGATCCAGGATCGCGCCAGCATGGCGGGCGTCCTCGATATCGAATGCCAGGATGCGCCCAGCGTAGAAGTGCTCCACGGCGGCGAGCCACTTGCGGAGGCGCTCGGCCTTCGTGGTCGCACCGATGCGAATGGCACGGGCGATGCCGGCCTCGATTTCCGCGATGGTGACGGTCGAGATGTAGAGTTGATCGCCGTGGTCGCGCACCCAGGCGGCAAAGGCATCCGTGCCGACTTGCCGCTTGGCCGGCGCGTCGGCCGAGACGATGTTGGTGTCGAGCAGGTACACGTTAAAGGTCGGTGTCGCTCAACGCCCGCGCCGGCTTGCGTCGCCGCTCGGGAATGTCAGCGGGTTCGCCGGGGAACGCGAGCAGCAGGTCGGCGAAGCTCGGGACCTTCGACACACGCTCCCATTCCTCGAACGACACGAGCACGGCTTCCTTCCGGCCGTGCCGGGTGATGACGGTCGGCTCGCCGGCTACGGCCCGATCGACTACGGCGGAGAGGGTCGCCTTGGCATCCTTGAGCTGGATTTCCTTCATGGCTTGATTCCTGATATGACTACTGGTAGTCATATATCTCTCCTTTCTGCTGGCGGCAAGCACATCGGACCGGGGATCGGGCATCATAATCCGAGCCCCCGCTTGCGGCCGAAGGACCAGTCGACGCCGCCGTCAGCACGGGCCACGCCGGAGATGTGCTGCCCGATGTGCTTCTCGATCGAAGGGGTCCACGGCACCAGCTTGAAGCCGAGGCCGTCGTCGATCATGGCGAAGCGGCCGGACGCCAGCGCGAAGCGCTGCCGATAGACGCCGGCGACATATTCGCCGTCAGCGGATTTCTGGAACAGTGTGCCGGACTCGGCCG
>JACFNY010000618.1 GCA_019454625.1 Sphingomonadaceae bacterium | reverse complement strand
AGTTCACGATCTTCGCCGGATCGACCTCGGCGAGGTAGAGATTTGCGATGCCGGGCCGCGCGTCGATCGCCACCTTGATGCTGTCGCGCCGCCCCGTCGGGCAGGACACCGCGTCGAGCTTCGCCTCGGCATAGGCGAGTTCGAGGTAGAGCGGCAGGCAGATGCGCGCGCCGAGGACGCCGGCGAGCGCGGGCGCGTTGCCGATCTCGACCACGATGCCGAGCCGCGTCTGGGCCGTGCGCACCACGTCGCCGCGCGAGCCGATGGTGAACCACGGCGATTTTTGCGGCGGTTCGCCGACGGCGAGATTGACCGAGGCGGCGAGCAGGCCGGGAACGCCCGCGCCGAGATCGAGCTTGATCTGGCGCCCCTCGCCGGCAAGGACCGCCGCCATGGTGACGAGCTCCATGACCTCGACCCTGGCCGCGACCTGATGCAGCGTGGCGGTGACGGCGTCGCCTTCGACGCCGATCAGCTTCGACAGCGGGAACGTCCCTCCCGGCGCGGCCGCGGACTGCGTGGCGAGCTTCTGGCTTGCCGCGTGCGCCTTCGAACCGATGCCGACGGCCCTGGAGATCGCCTTCGTCACCAGCCCGACCGACACGTCGGCGTCGAGCACCTCGTCATAGCTGCCTGCCGTCAGATCGAGCTCGGTCGCCAGCGCGTCGAGGAACGACAGAAGCGAGATGTCCGCCGCGAGCAGCGCGTTGTAGTCCATGACGGAAAGCGAGATGCTCGACCCGGTCAGGCCGCCGAGCAGCGCGTTGACGATGCCGTCCTTGAGTTCGAGCAGGCGCGAGCCGACGGAGAAGGCCGCCTTCCTGTTGGTGGCGGCGGTGGCCTCGACCGCGATCTGCGGCGGCCCGATCAGCGATGCCGCGAAATAGCGCGTGCCGGTGGTGCGATAGGTGACCTTGACCGCGTTGATCTCGCTCTCGCTGCCCTGAGGCGGGCGGGTGAAGCGCTCGGCGGCCGGTACGGCGAGGGAGGCGACGTAGCGGCCGGGCGTCAGAACGGCGGAATCCCCGACCCCGCCGAGATGGACCCGGCCGCGCTGAAGGCGGCGGCG
>JACFNY010000617.1 GCA_019454625.1 Sphingomonadaceae bacterium | reverse complement strand
GCCGGAGCAGCCCGCGTGGTTCCAGCGGCTGGTGCCGGCGATCCGCTCGGTGCTCTATGCGCTCGCCTGCAAGGAGGCGCTGGCGCTTTCCGAGACGATCGCCATCGCCGCGCGCGAGGCGGGCACGGAGATGGGCTTCCTGATCCTCGACGAGGATCTCGTCGTCCGCAACGGCAACGCGAAGGGCATGGAGGACCTCGGCCTCACCGGCGCGCGCGGCGGCGGCTCGTCCGTGCTCGGCGAGATCAAGCAGCGCCTGCTGGCCGTGGACCGCGTGCCCGGCGCGGCGTTCGGCTTCAAGGCGAGCGGCGTGCGCGCGTTCGACGTCGAGGTCCGCAATTTCGAAACGGCCGACGGGCGCCACTTCCATCTCGTCGTCACCAGCGGCGGCGGCCCGCGCCACGCCATCGGCGACGCCTGCCGCCGGTTCGGCCTCACCGAGCGCGAGACGGAGATCGCGCGCCAGATCGCCTCAGGCAAGTGCAACGCCTCGCTCAGCCACGAACTCGGCATCTCGCTGCGTACCGGCGAGAACCACCTCCGCTCGATCTACCGCAAGGTGGGCGTCAGCAGCCGGACGCAGCTCGTCTCGCGCTTGCTGCACATCCAGTAAGTGCGGTAACGCTCCGCCGATGGCCGAGCTTCCGCTCCTCGATCCCGACATCGGCGCCGCGCTCGTCGACGCGATGGGCACGCCCGCGTTTGGCGCGCTGATGCTGGACGCCGCGCAGCGCGTCGCGGGCGTCGACGAGATTTTCGCCTATCATGTCCGCGACGGCGAGCGCCCGGTCGCGCTTTCCTCGATCAGCGAACGCGGCGACCACGACCGCCGCGCGCGGCACTACGCCGAGCGTTTCTACCACCACGACCCGGTCGTCCACGCACGCCGGCAAACCGCCGCCGGACGGGGCTTCGTCGCCTGCGTGCGCGCCGCGGACATCAGCCTGCGCGACTACCGCGCGATCTGTTTCGAGCAGCCGCGCTTCGCCGACAAGCTCTGCTTCGGCTGGCGCGGTGCCGGGCGCGCGATCGTGCTGAGCTTCTACCGGCGGCAGGACAGCGAGGGCAC
>JACFNY010000616.1 GCA_019454625.1 Sphingomonadaceae bacterium | reverse complement strand
TTCGAGATGAACAACGGCTGCGTCTGCTGCACGGTGCGCGGCGACCTGATCCGCACCGTGGAAGGGCTGATGCGCCGCCCCGGCCGCTTCGACGCCATCCTCATCGAGACCACCGGCCTGGCCGACCCGGCGCCGGTGGCGCAGACCTTCTTCATGGACGACGACGTGCGCTCGAAGACGCGGCTCGACGCGGTGGTGGCGCTGGTCGACGCCAAGCACCTGCCGTTGAGGCTGAAGGATTCGCGCGAGGCCGAGGATCAGATCGCCTTCGCCGACGTCGTCGTGCTGAACAAGACCGACCTCGTCAGCGAGGCCGAGCTGCGCGACGTCGAAGCCGCCGTGCGCGCCATCAACCCGGCGGCGAAGATCCACAAGGCGCGGCGTTCCGACGTGCCGCTCGAGGAGGTGCTCGACCGCGGCGCCTTCGACCTGAAGCGCGCGCTCGACAACGACCCGCATTTCCTCGACGCGCCCGATCATGACCACGACCACGATCATGAGTGCGGGCCGGATTGCGACCACGATCACCACCACCATCATGACCACGGGCATGACCACGTCTCGCCGATCCACGACCTGACCGTGACCTCGATCTCGCTGCGCGGCGGCGAGATGGACCCGAAGAAGTTCTTCCCCTGGCTCGACAAGATCACCCAGATGGACGGCCCGAACATCCTGCGCCTGAAAGGCATCGTCGCCTTCGCCGACGATCCCGACCGTTTCGTCGTGCAGGGTGTGCACATGATCGTCGAGGGCGACCACCAGCGGCCGTGGAAGGAGGGCGAGAAGCACGAGACGCGCCTCGTCTTCATCGGTCGCGAGCTGGACGCCGAGCGCCTGAAGCGGACGTTCGAAGCCTGCCAGGCCGCCTGATGCCCACGGTTGCCCCGCTCGACCTCGACGGCCATTGCCTCGCCGCCGCGTGGATTTCCGGCATCCCGTTTTTCGCCCTTGCCGATGGCGGCGTCCACCGGCTCGACCACGGCCACAAGACGGTCGAAGCCCATGACGGGCTGCTCTGCGCCGTGCCGGCGCAGGACGGCAAGGCGCTGCTGACCGGCGGCGAGGA
>JACFNY010000615.1 GCA_019454625.1 Sphingomonadaceae bacterium | reverse complement strand
CCGTGGATAAGAACTACAGTTCGAGCCTCTCCTCGGCCGAGCAAAAGGCCCTTGGCTCAATGACCGCGGAGCAGTTGGCCGACTTCAAGCAGTTTGGCGATCGAGTCTCCAGAGACAGGAGCTTCATGACGGTGGTTGCCAGCGATGCGCGTGAGGGACAGGATCTCGCGGCCCGCCTTGCGACGAGCACAGCCAGGTCGGAGCGCGCCGACGCCAGCCTATCGGAGCGAAGTGCCTTCGCCGAGCGCGTCTCGACGGCCTATGAAAGGGGGGAGACCATCTCCATCGACATCGCTCAGGATCCTCACAACCTGGCAATGTTCACCCGCTACGCTGAACAGTACGGCGGTAACAGCGCCTCTGCGCGCATCCTGATGGAGGCGGAACTGGCGCGGCAGTCCCTGCGGCCGAATCGCGTTTTCTCGGATGGCACAGGGGTGCCCACGGCCTTCAGCGATGTTCGAGCACAGCATATGCAGAACTCCAGCGATCCTGCACTAGCCCCTGACCTTGCCGGACGTCACCTATCAAATCAAGGGGAGGTGATAGGTTTCGGAGGGTCGGCGACGTCGACAGCGTCTGTAGCGAACACGCCATCGTCGCTGCGGAGCACGGTTCGCGAGGAAGGAGAGCGCATCAGGGCGCTCACGTCAGCCGACCAAGGCGAATTCGACCGAAAGGCACAGATCACGAGCACGGCCGACGGCACCCTTGCATCCGAACGCTCCCTGGTGTTGCAGGCGGGCAAGCAGGTCAAAGAGGACGCTGCACCGCTCGTCGATAACGCGACGCGAGCGATAAAGGACGTCTTGAAGAAATAGCTAGGTTAGATGTTCTTATCGGCATCCAACATATGGGACCCATGCTCAGGGCGCGGGGGCTTCGTGAAGGGTAAATGACCTTCATCTCGCCAATAGTTGAAGGCAGCTTCGCGGCCCATCATGTCGGAGCCGGCGATTGAATCAGCCTCCTCGGTGTTCCGAAGCTGGCGAGGCCGCTGCCGTCGCTTCCCGAACTGCGACAGCGCGCCACCGATCGCTCCACCGAACAGAGCGCCGACAGCCATCATC
>JACFNY010000070.1 GCA_019454625.1 Sphingomonadaceae bacterium | reverse complement strand
ACATGCGCTTCATGCGCATGGTCGCGAACGGCGGCCGCTATGCCGGCACGCAGATCATCTCGCCCGAAGCGGCGAAGCTCGCTGTTTCGAACCTGCTCCCCGCTGGCGTCTTCTATGAGGGCAATCAGGGCTACGGTGCGGGCGGGCGCGTAGTGATCGCGCCGGGGCCGGGCCTCATCCCCGGCAGCTACGGCTGGGGCGGCGCGGCGGGCACCCTCGCCTCGGCGCTGCCGGCACAGAGGCTCAGCGTCGTGCTGATGACGCAGTACATGCCGCAGCAGGCCTACCCGCTGCCCGAGGAACTCGGAAAGGCGCTTGCAGCCGACCTTGGTGTTCAGGTGGGCGCCTAGCGCGCCCGCGCCTGCGGATAGGTGCCGAGCATCCGCACCCACTTGGTATGATAGCGGAGCTCGTCGAGCGCGCGCTCGACGTTCAGGTCGTCGGGGCGGCCCTCGATGTCCACGTAGAACTCGGCCGCCTGGAACTGACCGTCTCGCATGTAGCTTTCGAGCTTGGTGAGGTTGACGCCATTCGTAGCGAAGCCGCCAAGCGCCTTGTAGAGCGCAGCAGGAACCGAGCGCACCTCGAACAGCAGCGAGGTCATCGCGGGCACCCCCGCTTCCGGCATTATCGGCTCGCGCGCCAGCGCCACGAAGCGCGTGGTGTTGTGCGCCGCGTCCTCGATACCCTCGGCGAGCGGTGTGAGGCCGTAGAGCTGCCCGGCGAGCTGCGAAGCCACCGCGGCGACCGTCCTGTCGCCGTCGTCCGCGACCTTTGCGGCGGACGCGGCGGTGTCGAACGAGGCGACCGGACTGATGCCCCATTCGCGAAGGCGCTTTCGGCACTGGCCGAGCGCCTGCGGATGGCTGATCGCGACCTTCACGTCCGAAAGCGCCGCGCCCGGCACCGCGAGCAGCGAATGGCGGACGCGCACGAAATGCTCGGCGACGATCCAGAGACCCGACTCCGGCAGCAGGAAGTGGATGTCGGCGACGCGCCCGTGCAGCGAGTTCTCGATCGGGATGATGGCGCGCCCGGCGCGCCCCTCGCGCACCGCGTCGATGGCGTCGGCGAAGGAAAGGCACGGCAGCGTCGGCGCACCTTCCGCCATCTCGCGGGCGGCCTGATGCGAATAGGCGCCGGGCGCCCCCTGAAAGGCGACGGCGGTTTCCGGCGACTTTTCAGCAGCTTGCGCAAGCTCTTCAACGAGCCTCGCGGCGGATTCGGGATAGTTCTGCATCGCCGCGCTCTTTGCGGCGCGCAGGCTTCCCGCGTCAAGCGCAGCCTGCGGCGATCTGGTGCTTGGCAAGCCCGACTCCTGAAACTATGGTCCGCGCGATTTTGAACCGGGGGGCCTCGCAGAAAGGCCCCGCTCTTCGGAGGGCGCAGTGGACAGTTACGAATGGAACAAGATTATCGGCTGGGTGCTGGCAGCCGCAATCGCGGTGCTCGGCCTGTCGATCCTGACCGGTTTCGTCTATTCGCCCGGCCATTCCGAAACGAAGGGCTACATCGTCGAAGGCGTCGAGGTCGAGGCTAACGCCGGCGGCGCCGGCGCCGAGGCTGCGCAGCCGATCGCCGCGTTCCTTGCCACCGCCAACCCGGCGAAGGGCGAAGCGCAGTTCAAGAAGTGCGCAGCCTGCCACACGATCACCAAGGGCGGCGCCACCGGTCAGGGTCCGAACCTCTACGGTATCCTCGGCGCCAAGGTCGCGCATATCGCGAGCTTCGCCTACTCCGACGCCGTGAAGGGCCACGGCGGCAACTGGGGCTGGGACGAACTCAGCCACTGGATCGAATCGCCCCGCAAGTACATCCCGGGCAACAAGATGAGCTTCGCGGGCATCTCGAAGCCGCAGGACCGCGCCGACCTGCTCGCCTACCTGAATTCCCAGAGCGACAGCCCGCTGCCGCTGCCGGCCGTCCCGGCGGTTGCCGAAGCGCCCGCCGCCGAGGCCCCGGCCGACGCCGCCGCGTCGGACGCCGCACCGGCCGCCGGTGAACAGGCCGCCGCCGCCCCGGCGGAAGCGCCTGCGGAAGCCGCTACCCACTAAATCCGCTTGAAGGCCGGGCGCTGGCCATAGGTGAGCCAGCGCCATAGCCATTCGAGCGGCCCCATCCGGAACCGCCCGAGCCACCATCTGCAAAGCGCGGTCAGGACGACCGCGATGCCGAGTGCGATCAGCCAGCTCTCCGCGATCGAGATCCTGCCGTGCAGCCCGAGCGCGAAGCCCGGGAACAGCAGCCACTGCGCGATCAGCGTCTCGCCGACATAGGTTGAGAGCGCCATGCGCCCAGGCGCCGCGAAGATTCCGAGCACGCACCGTCCGCGCACGGTCCGGAGGGTCGCCAGCACCAGCCCCACGTGCCCCAGCGTCGTCGCGAGACGCCCGATCTGGTAAGTCACCTCCGAAACCGGGATCGGCACCATGAAACCCGCCGCGACAAGCTGCTCGCTCTCGATGAAATTGATCGGGACGCCGACCGCATAGCCCGCCAGCGCGACCCGCAAATAGACATCGCTCGGAAGCCCGCCGCCGAGGAAGCCGGCCTTAAACAGCCCGGCGCCCAGCAACATCATCGCCAGCGCGTCGAGCAACCACCAGCTGAGGCCCTTGATACCGTTCCATTCATTGGCGATGGCCATCTTGTAGGCGAGGTTGTCGGCAAGGCTTCCCTGCCGCGCCGCCCGCGAGCGCGCGTCGGCTTCGAGATCCGGCTGCACGGCGGCAAGATAATCCTGCCACGCGGCGACGCGCTCGTCCTCCTCGCCCGCACCCGCAGCGATCGCGGCCTCCGCGTGCTCGCGCGCGTTCATGCCCTCGACGACTGCGGCGGCGCCGATCGCGACCATGACCGCGATGCCGCCGAGGCCGAGGCCGATGAGCGCCCGCGCCGGAAGCTCGCGGAAGGGAAACAGGAACAGCCCGGCGGTCCCGTAGATGAGCAGGATGTCGCCCGGCCACATCAGCAGATAGCCGTGGATGAGCCCGAACAGGATGAGCGCGGCCATGCGGCGGTAGTAGATCGAAAGCGCGGACCGGCCTTCGCGCGGACGCGAGGCGAGGATCACGAAGCCCGCGCCGAACAGCAGCGAGAGCAGGCCGCGCATCGTGCCTTCGACGAAGATCTGCTGCGTCCACCAGACGATGCGGTCGGCGAGGCCCCAGCCGGCGATACGCGGGTCGGCTTCGACGCCGGGGACGCTGCCCATGCCCTGGATGTTGAGCAGCATGATGCCGAGAATGGCGATGCCGCGCAGGACATCCAGCGCCTCGATGCGTGCCGCGCCATCCCGCGCCTCGCCCATCGCCCTCCTCGGTCCGGGCGATCTCGTCCATCGTCGCCCTAGCAGGGGCCTCCCATAGCAGAAATCTCGTAGAATCCCGCCACGATTTGCCATGCTTCCTCGGCCGTTTCCACGAAGTGGAACAGCGAGAGGTCGTCGCGCGAGATCGTGCCTTCCTCGGCGAGCGCCTCGAAGTTGACGATCCGTTTCCAGAATTCGCGCCCGAACAGCAGCACCGGGAACGGCTTCACCTTGCGCGTCTGGATGAGGGTGAGCGTCTCGAACAGCTCGTCGAGCGTGCCGAAGCCGCCGGGGAACGCCGCCACCGCCTTGGCGCGCATCAGGAAGTGCATCTTCCTCAGCGCGAAATAGTGGAACTGGAACGAAAGCGCCGGGGTCACGTACCGGTTCGGCAGTTGCTCGTGCTCCAGCACGATGTTGAGCGCGACCGATTCGCCGCCCGCATCGTGTGCGCCCTTGTTCGCCGCCTCCATGATCGACGGCCCGCCGCCAGAGCAGATCACGAAATGACGCTCGCCGTCCTCGCGCGGCAGCGACGAGACGAGATACGCGAGCTTGTAGGCCTCGGTGTAGTATTTCGCCTTGGCGCGAAGCCGCTCGGCCACCTTCTTTTCCCAGTCCGTGCGTGCTGCGGCAACGAGCGCGTCGGCCGTTTCGGGAGACGGGATGCGCGCCGAACCGTAGAGCACGAAGGTCGAGGCGATTCCGTGCTCTTTCAGCAGCATTTCTGGCTTCAGCAGCTCAAGCTGGAAGCGGACGGGGCGCAGTTCCTCGCGCAGCAGGAAATCCTTGTCCTGGAACGCCAGCCGGTAGCTCGGATGCTCTGTTTGCGGGATCGGCGTCGATTTCTCGGCGACCGCTGCGTCTTCTTCCGCCGAGGGGAAGGTGCGGTGCGTCACTTTGGTCTTGTCGTCCATGCGCGCGTCTCTAGCGCCCAAAACGGCCCGCGTCAGCGGCAATATGGACCGCGGCCCATATCGAGATGCAGGTGATCCTGATGGAAGGCGTCGGCGTCCGGGCCGATGACGATGTTGAACCGCGCGCAGCCCACACGGTGCGCTGCACGCAGGAAGGACTGCTCGTCGCCCGGCCCGCGCCAGCCGGATTTCACCGCCACGGTGCGACCGCTTGCAAGCGTGAAGCTCGCGATATCGACCGCGTTCGCGCGCGCGTGCTCGGAAAGCCGCGCGCCGGGCTGGCTGTTGCGCGTGCGGCAGGCATAGGTGCCGTAGCTCTGGATACGCACGACGTCGGCACCGAAATGGTCGCGCGCCGCCGGGCGCACGCCCTCGTGCACCCAGCGGTAGAGTGATTCCGCGACCGGGCACGACACCGCCTTCAGTCCCGCGACCGGTACGCCGATGTCGAGCAGCAGCACGGCGTTCTCGTAGCCGCACTGGCCCTCGACGTGCGGATCGAGCCTGCGGTACTTGAGCCCCTGGATGCGGTCCAGCCGCGCGAAGCAGGCTGCGGCGCTGTCTGGCTGCTGCGCCGCGGGCTGCCGCCCGGAAACCGGCGGAGACCCGCCCGAACAGGCTGCGACGGCAAGCAGCGACAAGGCGGAAAGGACGCGGCCCCACATGCGCTTCCTTTTAGCGTCCCGCCCGCGCCCCGCAACCGCGCTTGGCCGGCGCAGCGCTCCTCACTCCGTCGCATTTGACGACGACGTTAACCTTGCCTCAATCCACATGGGGAAACGTCTCGGGCAACAGCTCCTGAGAGAGCGAAGGAAGAGTCGCGGGGGCGTTCGGGTAGCGTATGAAACAGGCGTTCTTTCCGCGGGCAGAAACCGTGCTCGACGGCATCTATGTGGACCTCGTGCGCAGCCTCTACGCTGCGTTCATCCCTTCGGTGATCATGAGCGTCGGCTTCGTGGCCGGCGGTGCCCTGATGGTCCGGGAGACCGGCGACACGGCGCTCGCTCTCATCGTGGCTGCGGGAACGCTCGCGAGCCTGATCCGCCTCGCCGTGGCGTTCGGCGGCCGCAAGGAAGCGTTCGCTTCCGGCCTCGGCGTCGAGCGCGCGCAGCGCCTCGAACGTCGTTTCGCGCTTTCCTATCTTGCCTTCGCGGTCTGCCTCGGCGTGTTCGGCGTGCGCGTCTTCGCGCTTCCGGCGACGCAAACGCACCTGCTCGCGGTCGCCCTGCTCGTCGGCTACGGCGCCGGGGTCTCGGCCGGGATCGCGCTGCGGCCGCGCCTTGCCATCGCCAGCATGGTCATCGGCATCGTGCCGGGTATCGTCGCCGCTTTCGCGGTGCCGCAGCAGATATACTGGGCAACCGCGGCCATGATGGTGGCGCTGCTGGCGGGCGGAATCCGCAGCCTGCTCGACCGCTACCGCTTCACGGTGAAGGAGATCAGCAGGCGCATCACCTTCGGCAATCTCGCGCGCACCGACGGGCTCACCGACCTTCCGAACCGCCTTGCCCTGCGCGAATGGTTCGAGGAGCACGTGACGCTCAACCCGCGCGCCGGGCTCGTCGCCGTGCATTGCCTCGATCTCGACGGGTTCAAGGCGGTCAACGACCAGTTCGGGCACCCCGTGGGCGACGCGCTGCTCGCGGCGGTCGGCAAGCGGCTCTCCTACATCATCCGCGACACCGACATGGCGGCGCGGCTTGGCGGCGACGAGTTCGCCGTCGTCCAGTGCGGCATGAAGCACCCCGAGGAAGCCGCCGTGCTCGCGCGCCGCATCGACGCGGCGATCCGCCAGCCGTTCCGGCTCGGCGGGGAGGTCGCGAAGATTTCCACGTGCATCGGCTACGCCGTTTCCGACGACCGCGCCGAGGATCTCGAACCGCTCATCAGCCGCGCAGACGAAGCGCTCTACATCGCCAAGCGTAGCGGCGGCGGCATTGCCGCGCAGGCCGGGGACGACCCCGGAGAAATCATCGCTGCTGCCGCCTAACGGAAGCGCAGAGTCTCCCGCGACGGGTCCGCAAGCATGCGCGCGCCCATCAGCTTCATGTCACGTTCGATCTCGTCGCGCAGCTTGCCGAGGATACGCTCCACCCCCGGCTGCCCCGCCGCCGCGAGCGCATAGAGGTAGAGCCGCCCGCCCGAAACCGCCCGCGCGCCGAGCGACAGCGCCTTCAGCACGTGCGTGCCGCGCCGCACCCCGCCGTCGAGGATCACCTCCAGCCGGTCGCCCACGGCGTCGACGATCTCGGCAAGCTGGTCGAACGGTGCGCGCGACCCGTCGAGCTGCCGCCCGCCGTGGTTCGAGATCATGATGGCGCTTGCTCCGATGTCGATCGCTCGCCGCGCGCATTCCACGGACATCACGCCTTTCAGGCAGAACGGCCCGCCCCACTCGGCGCGGATCGCCTCGGCCGCCTTCCAGTCCATCGTCTGGTCGAGCAGCGAGGTGAAATACTCGCTCACCGTCACCGCCGTGTTGCTGCCCTGCCTGATGTGCTCCTTGAGGTTCGAAAGCTCGAAGCGCTCGCGCAGCAGGTAGTTCAGCGTCCATGACGGATGCGTCGCGAAGCTGAGCAGGCTCGACGGCGTCAGCCTCGGCGGCGAGGTGAAGCCGGTGCGGAAATCGCGTTCCCGGTTGCCGCCGACGATCGTGTCCACCGTCAGCGCCAGCGCATCGAACCCGGCGGCCTTCGCCGCCTGGATCATGTCGCGGTTGAGGCCCTTGTCCTTGTGGTAATAGAACTGGAACAGCTTCGGCGTGGAGATCGTCCGCCCGATCTCCGCGAGGCTGACGGTCGCGAGGCTGGAAATCCCGAAGAACGTCCCGAACTTTTCCGCCGCCCGCCCCACGGCGCGCTCGCCGTCGTGATGGAACAGGCGCTGGAGCGCGGTCGGCGACAGGAATAGCGGCATCTCGATGCGCTTGCCGAACAGCGTGGTGGACATGTCCACCGTCTCGACACCCGCGAGCACACGCGGCACGAGGTCGCAGTCTGCGAACGCCGCCGTATTACGCGCCAGCGTCACCTCGTCGTCGGCTGCGCCGTCGATGTAGTGGAAGATCGGGGACGGCAGGCGCTTCTGCGCGAGTGCGCGGAAATCGGCGACGTTGTGACAATCGCTGAGACGCATGACGGACTTCCCCCTTGTTGCGTGTCCGCCTGTAACATCCGGTCGCCTTGCCACAAAATGGCCATTTGACTCTTGCCCGCGCATCTCTATGAGCGGCGGCGGGCCACGCCGTCCCAACGCGGCGCGCGCTCTCTGTAAGGAGAGAACATGACGACGAATACGAAGCCGGGCATCCTGCCCGCACGCCCCCAGTTTTCTTCCGGCCCCTGCGCCAAGCGCCCCGGCTGGGACCCCGCGAAATTCAACCTCGACGTGCTCGGCCGCTCGCATCGCGCCAAGCTCGGCAAGGCGCGCCTCAAGCTCGCCATCGACCTCACCCGCAAGGTGCTGGGCGTGCCGGACGACTACCGTATCGGTATCGTCCCCGCTTCGGACACCGGCGCCGTCGAGATGGCGATGTGGTCGATGCTGGGCGCCCGCCCCGTCACGACGATCGCGTGGGAGAGCTTCGGCGAGGGTTGGGTCACCGATGCCGCCAAGCAGCTCAAACTGAACCCCACGGTGCTGAAGGCGCCCTACGGCGAGCTTCCCGACCTCACGGCCGTCGATTTTGCCAGCGACGTGATCTTCACGTGGAACGGCACCACCTCGGGCGTCCGCGTGCCGAACGGCGACTGGATTCCGGCGGACCGCGAAGGCCTCACCTTCGCCGATGCGACCTCCGGCGCCTTCGCGCAGGACCTGCCGTGGGCGAAGCTCGATGTCACCACCTTCTCGTGGCAGAAGGTGCTCGGCGGCGAAGGCGGGCACGGCGTGCTCATCCTCTCCCCGCGCGCCGTCGAGCGGCTGGAGACCTACACGCCCGCATGGCCACTGCCGAAGATCTTCCGCATGACCAAAGGCGGCAAGCTGATCGAAGGCATCTTCGTGGGCGAGACGATCAACACGCCCTCGATGCTCTGCGTCGAGGACTATATCGACGCGCTCGAATGGGCGAACGGGCTCGGCGGCTGGAAGACCCTCGCCGCCCGCGCCGACGCGAACGCCGCCGCGCTCGATGCGTGGGTGCAGAAGACGCCGTGGATCGAGAATCTCGCCGTCGACCCGGCGACGCGCTCGAACACCAGCGTCTGCCTCAGGATCACGGACCCGCGCGCCGA
>JACFNY010000614.1 GCA_019454625.1 Sphingomonadaceae bacterium | reverse complement strand
GGGCTCGGTGGGAGCTGGCTGCCCACGGGGCCGGCCGAGAAGATCATCTGCCTGAAGAACCAGAACGATCTGGGGCTGATCAACGGGATGTTCGTGACGCTCGAGGACATCGTCGACGAGGGCAGCCTCTACTTCTCGGCCGTCGTCCATGACGAGGACGGGCGCTACATCGGTGAGCCGTATGAGGACGGGCGTCCGGGCCGGCTGCGCATCTACAAGGGGCATTTCGAGGACCATGTCGCCTACGACGACAAGCGCCACGACCGCGACTACAAGGAGAAGCGTCTGCTGACCGAGGCGACCTTCGGCTGGGCGATCACCGCCCACAAGGCGCAGGGCTCGCAGTGGGAGAACGTGATCGTCTGGGACGACGGGCTGGGCCGCAGCGAGATCGACCGGCGCCGCTGGCTCTACACCGCGATCACCCGGGCCGAACGCGGTCTCGTGCTGCTGGCCTGAGGGGCGCGATGATCGACCTCAACGACATCGCGGTTCCGAAGACCCGGCACGATCTGGCCGCGGTGAAGGAGCGGCTTGCCTGCACGGCCGCCGACTGGTTGCCGGGGCTCTTCCCCGAGGCCCGGCTTGCGCGGGACCGTCGATCCTTGCGCTGTGCAGATCTCTCCGGGCGCCCGCCACGCAAGGAGGGCTCCTGCACCATCCATCTCGACGGGCCCTATGCAGGCTGGGGCTTCGACTACGCCACCGGCGAGCGGGCCGGTCCCATCGACCTGATCGCGCAGGCGACGGGACTCTGCGACGGCGCGCTCTTCGACGAGGCGGCGCGGCTCGCAGGGATCGACCATCCTGCGCCGCGGTCCGCGCCGACGTCGTCCATGCGCGCTCGCCCCAACCACTCGGCCGAGATCGCGCGTCTGGTCGGTGGGGCCGTGCCGATCGCAGGCACGCCGGGCGAGACCTATCTCCGCGCGCGCGGGCTGTCGGATCCCGGCTCGTCCGACCTTCTGTTTCATCCCGACTTGCCGGACTTCGACAGCTGCCGCGGCTGGCCCGGCCTGATCGCGATCCTGCGGCTGCCGGGCGGGGAGCGCGCGCCGGGCATCCACCGCACCT
>JACFNY010000613.1 GCA_019454625.1 Sphingomonadaceae bacterium | reverse complement strand
CGCTCTCGGCGAGCGTTGCGCCTTCCGGCCGCACGTCGGCGTCATGGAAGCAGTAGAACGGCGTGCCGAGCAGCGAAAACATCTCGAAGGCGACATCGGCCTTGCGGCGGGCGAGTTCCATCGTGTCGGCTTCTGTGCCCCTTGGAAACCACGGCCTATCGAAGGTACGGCCGCCGAACGGGTCGCCGCCCTCCCAGTTGAACGAGTGCCAGTAGGCCACGGCGAAGCGCAGATGGTCCTCGAGCCGCTTGCCGAGCACGATCTCGTCGGGGTCGTAGTGGCGATAGGCCAGCGGGTTGGTCGATTGCGGCCCCTCGTAGCGGATCGGGGCGATGTCGCCGAAAAAGCCGGTGCTCACGATGTTGCTCCTTTGATGGCGGGGTAAAGCGCGCGATAGCGCCGGTAGGCCTCCCGGTAGGCCGGGACCAGCGCCGCGTCGGGCTCGATCGTCCCGGCGGTTTTCGGCGGGGTGCAGACGGCATGGGGATCGGCAGCCTCGGCGGCGATGAGGCCGAGCCGCGCTGCGCCGAAAGCGGCACCGAAATTGCCTTCGGCCGGCAGATCGACCGGGATTTCCAGAGCCGTGGCGATGGCCTTCAGCCAGTAGCGCGCGCGGGAGCCGCCGCCGATGGCGGTGACGCGCGAAAGCCCGGTTCCCGCCTCGCGCAGCGCCTCGAGGCTGTCGCGGAAGGCGAAGGCCACGCCCTCCAGCACCGCCTGCGTCAGCGCCGCGCGGTCGGAAAGATGGGCAAGGCCGGCGAACGCGCCGCGTATCGCGGCGTCGTTGTGCGGCGTGCGCTCGCCCGAGAGGTAGGGCAGGAAGGTGACGCTCGTCGGGGGCCGCAGCGCCTCGCCGAGCCCGGCCGTCAGCTCCGCCGCCGTGCGGCCGGCGACGCCGCAGAGCCAGTTCAGCGAATCCGTCGCCGACAGGATGACGCCCATCTGATGCCACGCGCCGGGCAGCGCATGACAGAAGGTGTGGACCGCGCTGGCCGGATTGGGCCGGCAGGAATCGACGGCGGCGAACAGCACGCCCGAGGTGCCGAGCGAGACGAAAGCCTGCCCGGCCCGGACCG
>JACFNY010000612.1 GCA_019454625.1 Sphingomonadaceae bacterium | reverse complement strand
AGCCGCGGACGAATGCGTAAGGGTTCATCGCAAGTGTCGACTGAACGGCCTAAAACGTTGTATTCGCTCCCATGTGCTCGCCCGAACCCATCGTCCGCGGTCGGGGCGTGGTTCATTGGACGGCAGCAGATAGGGGAGCGCGCGAGCTCATGGCCGCGCGGGACATGAATGAGCGTAGTCATTGTCGGGACCGGTCAGGGCGGGTTTCAAGCCGCCGCCTCGTTGCGGAGCGACGGCTATGAGGGGCCGGTTACGCTCGTCGGCGAGGAGCCGCACGCTCCGTATCAGCGCCCTCCTCTCTCGAAAGCTTATCTGCTCGGCAAACAGGACGCGGAAGGCCTGCTGCTCCGGCCGCTGAGCTTCTATGCCGAGAACCGGATCGACACCCTCTTTGGCGAGACGGTGACCGCCGTCGACCGGACAGCGCGCCGCGTGACGCTCGCGTCCGGCGGTACGCTTCCCTATGAGCGTCTCGTGCTGGCGACGGGGGCGCGCGTCAAGACGCTGCCGGTCCCCGGAGCGGAGCTTGACGGCATCGTTTATCTGCGCACGCGCGACGACAGCGACCGCCTCCGTGACCACCTGAGACATGCGAACAGAGTCGTCATCATCGGCGGCGGCTATGTCGGCCTTGAAATCGCCGCAGCCGCGCGCGGCTTCGGCAAAGAGGTCGTGGTGCTTGAGATCGAGCAGCGGTTGATGGCGCGCTCGGCCGCTCCGATCATGTCCGATTTCTATGCCGATCTGCACCGTGACCGCGGCGTCGACATTCTCCTCGGCACCGGCGCAGCGAAGATCGAAGGCGCGGGCGGGCGCGCCGATGCGGTGCTCACCAGCAACGGCCTGCGTCTTCCGGCGGACCTTGTCGTGGTTGGAATCGGCGTCGTGCCGAACGTGGAGCTCGCCGCGGCATGCGACCTGGCGATCGGCAACGGCATCGCCGTCGATGAGTATCTGCGGACATCGGACCCTTCGATCTATGCGATCGGCGATTGCTGCGAGTTTCCGAGCGTCCATGTCGGCGCGCGCGTGCGGCTTGAATCGGTGCAGAACGCGGTCGATCAGGCGCGCGCGGTG
>JACFNY010000611.1:440-1077 GCA_019454625.1 Sphingomonadaceae bacterium | reverse complement strand
CCGCCGCCTCGGCGGGGCCGGCATAGATCGAGGCGATGCCCTCCTTGCCGATCAGGGAGGCGTCCATGCCCTCGATGGCGGTGTAGTCGAGCTTCAGCCCGGTGGCGACGATCAGGAAGTCATAATCGATCTTCCTGCCCGAGGCGGTGACGACGGCATTGGCGTCGGGGTCGAATTCGGCCACCGCCTCCTCGATCCAGTCGACGCCGCGGGGCATGTAGTCGGCGTTGCGCTCGGTGACGCGTCCGGGCGACCACAATCCGGCCCCGACCAGCGTGAAGCCGGGCTGAAAATGGTGCTCCTTCTTGGCGTCGATGATGGTGACGGCGGCGTTCGGCATGCCGAGGCGAAGCCGCGAGGCCATGGCGAGGCCGGCCGCGCCGGCGCCGGCGATGACGATGCGGGCGCGGGCGTCCGACGTCTGCGCCGCCGCCTGCGTCGGCATGGCGGCAGACAGGCCGGCCAGCATCGCCGCGCCGCCGCTTCCCAAGAGAAACCTGCGTCTGTTCATCTGCGTTCTTCCTCCCCAGTGAAACGCTTCGTCGTCATGTAGCGGCGGGCTGCCTGTCGCGCGCCCAGGACACGATCTGCGGCGCGGCCATCGCCGTCAGATAGCCCTGGTCGTCCTTGATCTCTT
>JACFNY010000611.1:0-430 GCA_019454625.1 Sphingomonadaceae bacterium | reverse complement strand
GCCGGCGTAAAGGATCATCGTCGGTATGCCGCGGATGCCGAGGCGGGCGGCGATCTCCGGCTCCGCTTCGGTGTTGAGCTTGACGAGCCGCATCTCCGGCTCGAGCTCGGCGGCGGCGGCCGCGAAGGCCGGCGCCATCATCCGGCACGGCCCGCACCACGGCGCCCAGACGTCGACCAGCACCGGCACGTCGCTGTGCTGCGTCTGCCGCTCGAACATGGCAGCGTCCGCCTCGATCGGCTTGCCCGCGAACAGCGGCGCCTTGCAGCGGCCGCACAGCGCGGCCTCCGCCGGCCTGTCCCGCGGCACGCGGTTGATGCCGGCGCATTGGTGACAGACGATCTGGCGACTGGCGGACATCGATATGCTACTCCCTGAAACCGGATTGCGCCGCGCGGGCCTGTTTGGCGGCGAGCGCGCCTTTCGCATT